>JALUWE010000181.1 GCA_027019845.1 Anaerolineales bacterium
CACCACGGACGCCTGACGCTGTGGAGCACCACGCAAATCCCCTTCCTGCTCCAGCGTGATTTGTCCGAAGCCCTGGGCATCCCCGGCAACCAGATTCGCATCATCCAGACCTCTATCGGTGGCGCGTTCGGCCGCGGGCTGGACATCTACCCCTACGAACCCATCGTGGCACTGATGGCTCTCAAGGCCGGGAAACCGGTGCGGGTGGCCTTCACCCGCCGGGAGGAGTTCATCGCCGGGCCGGCGCGGCAGCCCACCGAGGTCACCATCCGCGCCGGCGCCAAGCGCGACGGGCGGCTGACTTTCCGCGACGTGTACGCCCTGCTCGACATCGGCGCGTACGTCTCCTGGGGGTCCGTTACCCCGCTGGTGATGATGGAAACCACTGCCTCGCTGTACATCGTGCCCCATGTGCGCTTCGTGGCCGATTGCGTCTACACCAACAACCTGATCACCGGCGCGATGCGCGGCTACGGCAACCCGCAGTCCACCTTCTTCGTCGAGACCATCATGGACCGCCTGGCCGAAGCGCTGGAGATGGACCCGGTCGAGTTCCGCGTCTTGAACGCCAACGTGCCCAACTCCACCACGCCCCAGGGCCTGATCATCACCTCCTGCGGGATGAAAGAATGCCTGCGCGCGGTGGCCGCGGCCGCGGACCGCGGGCAGACCACCGAGGGCGACGCGGCGGCAAAGGCCGCGGATGGCCGCGGCCGGAAACACCCAGGGGCCAGGAAACATCTCAAACGCGGCATCGGGTTCGCGGCCACCCTCAACGTGGGCGGCGGCGCGCGCATCTACCGCTCCGACGGCTGCGGCGCAACCGTCAAGGTGGACGATTTCGGCAGAGTCACCCTGATCACCGGCTCGACCGAGATCGGCCAGGGGTCGGAAACCGTGCTGGCGCAGATCGTGGCCGAAACCCTGGGCGTCCGTATCGAAGACGTTTCCGTGATCAACACCGACACCGACGTGAAACCCTGGGACGTGGGCGTGCACGCCAGCCGGACCACCTTCATCGCCGGGAACGCGGCCTACATCGCCGCGCGGGAGGCCCGCGAGCAAATCTTCGAGACCGCGGCCGAGCTGCTGGGCGTCTCTCCCGAGCGGCTTACCGCACGCGATGGGGTGATCAGGATCGAGAATGAGGAATCGGGCATCGAGATCGCTAAAGTGGTGCGGCGGCGGCACTTCCGCGAGGGCGGCGAGGTGGTGATCGGCGAAGGCTGGTACGACCCGCCCACCAAGCTGGTGGACAAAACCACCTACAAGGGCAACATCTCCGCCGCGTATGGCTTCGGCGCGCAGATGGCCGAGGTGGAGGTGGATACCGAGACCGGCATCGTGCGGGTGCTGCGCATGGCCTGCGCCAACGACGTAGGCCGGGCGATCAACCCGATGGCGGTGGAAGGCCAGATCGAAGGCGGCGTCCAGATGGGGTTGGGCTACGCCCTCTCCGAGGAGCTGATCGTCAAAGAGGGGCGGGTGCTCAACCCGGATTTTCACCACTACCGGCTGTTCACCGCCGCGGACATGCCGCAGATCGAGAGCATCATCATCGAAACCGACGACCCCACCGGGCCGTTTGGCGCCAAAGGGGTCGGCGAGATGGGCGGGACGCCGACCGCGGCCGCAGTCGCCAACGCCATCTACGACGCGGTCGGCGTGCGCCTGACCGAGGTGCCCATGACGCCCGAACGGGTGCTGGCCGCGCTGGACGCGCAGGAGGCGCGCAAATGAGCGGGCCGCGTTTCAATCCCAATCTGATGAGTGTACCGCTGTACGTGGCCGGGCGCTCGATCGAGGAGGTGCAGCAGGAGCTGGGGCTGGACCACGTCACCAAGCTGGCCTCCAACGAAAGCCCGGTGGGGCCTTCGCCCATGGCGGTGGAGGCCGCGCGGCGCATTTTGGAGACCGCGCACCGTTACCCCGGCGTGTTGGAGCGCGAGCTGCGGCGCAAGCTGGCCGCGCGGCTGGGGCCGGGCCTGAGCGAGCACAACATCGTCACCGGCAACGGCGGCTCGGACGTGCTGGGTATGATCACGCGCGCCTTCGTGTTCGACCGCGGCAACACGGTGATGAGCAGCGTCACGTTTCCGCTGTACCGCATTTTCACCACCGCGTTCGGCGGCTGTGCCCGGCAGATCGACCCCGCGCCCGGCCTGGGCCACGACCTCGACGCGCTGCTGGCGGCCATCGACGAGGACACCCGGCTGGTGTTCCTGTGCTCGCCCAACAATCCCACCGGCCAGATCATCCCGCAGCAGGCCCTGGACGCGTTCCTGGCGCAGGTGCCGGGGCACGTGGTGGTAGTGGTGGACGAATCGTATCACGACTACGTGGACGACCCGCGCTACGCGGACAGCCTGGCATACGTGCGCCAGGGGCGCAACCTGATCGTGGTGCGCAGCTTCTCGAAAACCGCGGGGCTGGCGAATTTGCGGGTGGGGTATCTGGTCGCGGCGCAAGAACTGGCCGACTACGTGCGCCGCGCCCGCATCCCCTTCCACACCGGCGACGTGGCATTGGCCGCGGCCAGCGCCAGCCTGGATGACGAGGAATACCGCCGCCTTCACAAGCAGACCGTGGTGCAGGGCCGCGAGTTTCTGTACCGTGAATTCTGCGCACTGGGGCTGCACTGCCTGCCCAGCCAGGCCAACTTCGTGTTGATCGTCGATCCGCCAGGGGGCGCGGCGGCTCTGGCAGACGCGTTGCTGCGCCGCGGCTTCATCGTGCGCGTCATGGCCGCCTTCGGAATGCCCAACGCGGTGCGCGTCAGCGTCGGCACCCCGCACGAAAACCGCGCCTTCGTGGACACGCTGCGGGAGGTGATTGGGGAGCAGTGAGCAGGAAGCACACCAACTTCTGATTCCCAATTCCCCCATCACCCACCCCAACCCTCGACTTACAGGAGTTACGCAGTTCATGCCAACTATTGCTTGTGTCATTCGACCGGGGACCGGGGACCGGGGACGGTTGTTCGGCGCGTGGTCGGGGCGACCGGCCGGTCGCCCCGACGGTCGCTGCGCTCCGGATTCTTCGGTCGCTGCGCTCCGGATTCTTCGGTCGCTGCGCTCCCTCAGAAT
>JALUWE010000182.1 GCA_027019845.1 Anaerolineales bacterium
AACCGCAAATACAACCTGTTCCACAACACCCGCAAAACCGCCATCGTCATCGAACCCGACCCGCGCGGCCTGGTGCAGTGGGACGCCTACCTGACCGGCGAGATCGACCCCCGCAGCCTCGACCGCACCCCCGCGCCCGAAGCCCGCTTCGCCCCCCTCGAACCCCCCTTCACCGAAGCCCCCCTGCTCACCTCCCTCAAAAGAGACTTCACCGACTGGGTCTACCGCTCCGCAGAAGTCACCGTGCGCGCCAACGAAACCCTCAAAGTGTACGCCGGGCCAGACGTCTCCCAGGCCGAATTCCGCGCCATGTGCGCCGAGGCAGCCCGCGAAAAACGCGACGCCGAACTCCGCAAACTGGAAGACAAACTCGACCGCCAGATCGACCGCCTGCGCGACAAACTGGCCCGCGAAGAGCGCGAACTCGAAGAAGACAAAATCGAACTCCAGCAACGCAAACTCGAAGAATACGGCACCCACGCCGAAAACCTCCTCGGCCTGTTTGGCGGGAGACGCCGCCGCCTGTCCACCTCGCTCTCCAAACGCCGCATGACCGAAAAAGCCAAAGCCGACGTGGAAGAATCCATAGAAGAAATCGCCCGCCTGAAACGCCAGATCGAAGAGGCCGAACGCGACAAAGCCGAACAAATCGAGCAGGTCAACCAACGCTGGGCCGAAATCGTGGAAGAAATGATCGAAATCCCGGTCTTGCCCTACAAAAAGGACATCCGGCTGGAACTGTTCGGCGTGGCCTGGTTCCCCTACCTGCTGGTGGCTGTGGACGGCCAGTTGCTGGAATTGCCGGGTTTTGCACCGGAATCGTAACCGGTTTTCTGGAACACAGAGTCACGCTGTGTCCCTACAGCACCACAAAAAAACGTCCATGAAAGTCGCCGTCTCAACACAACCCAATAAACCCATCGCGTTTGTCGAACAGACGCGGGGCAAAAGCGACCGCACAGTAGCAATTGAGGCCAGTGTCCTGCTGAACATGCACCTCTCCCAGTTGTTGAGCACCTTCATGGTCGATGATCCGGACGAAGTGGATGCGCTATTGCGAGAAGAGCGCGCCCTGGGGAACTTTGCAAGCCGCATCCGGGCCGCCTACACCCTCGGCCTGATCAGCAAAGACGAACGCGACGACCTGCGCATTGTTCAATATATTTACCGCATGTTCACCAACCAGATGGAAGGCATCGCGTTCGATGACAAAAAGGTACGGGAGTGGTGTTATCTGTTCAAACTTCGAGAGAGCATCATGCTCTCGGAGGAGACTCTCGAACCGCGCGGCTTATTCGTCTTCACGGTGGGGCTGCTGGTGCAGCGGCTCTCCCTACGCATCCGGCAGGCCGAAAAATTGCAGCGCAAAACGCCCGCCGAATTCGATGTGACCTGACATGAACGCTTCCCCCTGGATCATCCTGGTTGCCATGCTGCTTTACGGCGTGGTGCATTCCATTCTGGCCGCGCTGTCCTTCAAAGCGCGGCTGCGCCAATGGTTGGGCGCACACACCGACCGCTGGTACCGCCTGTTTTACAACGTATTTGCCACCCTCAGCCTGTTGCCGGTCCTGGCGCTGCCCGCCTTGCTGCCGGACCGCACCCTGTACCGCATCCCCGCGCCGTGGTCGTATCTGGCGATGGCCGGCCAAGTCGCAGCCGCGCTCATGCTGATCGTGGCACTGCTGCAAACCGACGTGCTCGCCTTCATCGGCCTGCGACAACTGCTCGAAGGCCCCAAACCAGGCGGGAAGGGGAAACTGGTCGTCAAAGGGTTTTACCGCTGGGTGCGCCATCCCCTCTACACCGCGGGGCTGATCTTCATCTGGCTTACCCCCACCATGACCGCCAACCTGCTGGCCTTGTACGCAGGTGTGACCATTTACATCGTAATCGGCGCGCTATTCGAGGAACGCAAGCTGCTGCACGAGTTTGGGGAAGAGTACAAATCCTACCGACAGCGCACACCGATGTTGATTCCGCTGCGTCTGATCCGCAGATGACCCGGACCGGCTGAGTCGCTAAATTTCCTCCACCAACGAGCGAACTGAACACTGAACACTGAATACTGAATACTGAATACTGAACACCGGCCCAATCACCCCCCCGCGTAGCCCATCTTCACCAGCGTTTCCCCGAACGCCTCCAGGCAGCGCTGTTGCTGCGCCGGAGTGAGCGCCTCCCGGAATCGCCCGCTGACCCCCTTGTGGAAGTGCAGCCCGCGGTCACCTGGCCGTGCCTGATCAGGGCGGTATCTCTCGATCACGGCCTTCGCCGGGGGCGAGTCTGCGTTCACCCCTAAAAATTCGGCCAGCCGCCGTGCTTCGGCGGCATAGCGGGTTTTCAGGTCTTCATAGCGCACGGTGTGGCATTGGGGGATGGCAGTCCACGCCTCCCAGTAGCGCACGTATTCGGCCATGAATTCGATAGCCTTCTCGATGGTGTCCAGGTGGGAAAAAGCGTTGGGCCGCCCCTTTTTCAGGGCGCGTTGGCCGTATTCGTAAGCCGAAAGCAGTGCGTCGCGCGGGTCGCGGTAAATGTAGGTGGGCTGGATGTGCCCGTGGCGGATGAGGGGTAGGGCGACGCGGCCCGGGCCGGCGTGCAATTTGATGGTGAACGTGTTCCCCAGCAGGGATGGGATCATCACCATCGCGAGCCGCCGGAGAGTGAGCGCGCCGATGTTGCAGTTCACCTCGGTCAGAATGCGCCCCAGGCGGTAACGTCGCCGGATTTCGCGGGCGTCCCGCGCGCCGGCGGTCAGCATCAGGTCGTGGGTCAGGTTGTAGTGCCAGCCGGAGCCGGCGCGGGGCATACCAACGGCGAGGATGAGCATGGGGGTTCGAGTTGGGTGTTGTGTTGGATACTGGATATTGGATATTGGGTATTGGATATTGGGTATTGGATATTGGGTATTGGATATTGGGTATTGGATATTGGGTATTGCATCCTGAGCGGAGGGCGGCGCAGCCGCTCGTAGTCGAAGGATGGGGGTGGAGATAGGGATAGGGATAGGGATAGGGATAGGGATAGGGATAGGGATAGGGAGTGGGGATAGGGATTGCACCCTGAGCGGAG
>JALUWE010000183.1 GCA_027019845.1 Anaerolineales bacterium
GCCCACAACAAAGGCTGCACCGCCGCGCCGGAGTGAAAGAACCCCCCGCGCGCGCCCGCAAACGGGAACACCAACGTCATCGCCGCCAACGTCAGCAACCAGGCCAGCAGGCCCAGCCGCACCACCCGGCGATGGCGCAACCGCCACAGGCCCCACACCACCAGCGGGGCCAGAAACACCCCGCCCTGCACCGCCAGCGCGGTCTGCAAATTCTGCCCCAACGCCCACAACCGGCCGCGCAAAATCTCCCCCAGGCCGCTGGCCCACCAACGCGCGAAAGTAAGCTGGCCAGCAGGGTAGGCAAACAGTTCGTCGTAGCTAATCAGCCACAGCGCGCGCCAACCCCCAGGGGCCAGCGGCGCGCCAAACACAGCCAGATTACGCGCGAACCAGGGAAGGGTGATGAGGAGGTAGGCCAAGAGGGTGGTGAGCGGGTAAATTGCAGCATTGAGAAGACACCCTGAACGGATGGCGAAAGGATGGGGACTTGCCCTGAGCGAAGTCGAAGGGTTGGATATTGCATCCTGAGCGGCAGGCGAACGCAGTGAGCCTGAAGTCGAAGGATGGGGATTGGAGACTGGATATTGGGTATTGGATATTGCATCCTGAGCGGCAGGCGAACGCAGTGAGCCTGAAGTCGAAGGATGGGGATCGGGAACTTGAGGAATTCCTACTCCCTGCTCCCTACTCCTTACTCCCTGCTCCCTACTCCCTACTCCCTGCTCCTTACTCCCCGATTCCCAACTCCCAACCACCCCCAACACCAGCCAGAGAAGGCCGTCGGCGCGGGCGAGGTGCATCAGACCGGCGAGCAGGCCGAGGAGGAGAGAGCGTTTGAGCCTGGAGGGGCGCGGCGAAGCACGACCAACAGACTGATCACGAACCGATGCCGCCGTGCCCGCGTCATTGGCTATGCGCAGAAAAAGCGCGCCCAGCACCATGTACAGCCCGAACGCGTCCGTGGTGGTCACGAAGGGCAGGTAGAAGCCGGAGAACGCGGCCAGCAGCCCGGCCAGGGTGGCAGCCCGCCGCCGGGGGCCGGGCGCCTGATCCGGGTACAGCGAAAAGGCTAGGGAGGCGGTCAGGGGCGCGGCCAACCCCGCCAGCAGCAGGAAGGCTGCCCGGGCCGCGGCGAACCCGCCAAAAGGAGTCAGCCGAAGCCCGATGGCCGCCAGGATGGAGGCCAGGGGCATCCAGTAGGTGTGCGAGGGGTGCGGCAGCCCGTCCGGATCGTCCAGATAGTTCCACAGCACCCACTCGGTGAAGCCCTCCCCGCGGGCAAGCTGCTGGCCGGTGACCATGTAGTAGTCCGCGTCCATGTAGCCGGGCGCGCGCTGGAAGCGGGCGGTCAGCAGCGCGGCGCCCAGGCCGAGGGCGAATAGCAGCAGGTAGCGGCGGAGGCTCATGGAAGCTGGTAGAGGGTGTAGACGTTGTCGAGGTCGGTGAGGGCCGGCAGGCCGGAGAGCAGCGCGTCCAGCGTCTCCCAGTCTGCGGGCTGATAGCGGGGGTCGTTTTGGTAAAAATCCGCGCCCCCGCGGTAGAAGAGCAGGTGTGTAAATCCGGCGGTCTGCCAGGAGCGCAGAATCGCGTCCGCGGCGCGGTAACGCGCCCGGTCCGCCAACCAGCGGTCGAGGACTTCGTCCGGGAAGCAACGCGGCGCGCAGTAGTAGCTGCGGGGTTCCCAGAGCATGAGCACGCGGGCATCGTCGGGTAGTGTTTCGATAGCCTGTATCGCGAGGGCGTACATGCCGAGGTTGTTCGCCAGGTAGGTTTCTTCGGATTGGAGCGCCAGCAGCCAGGCGAAGGGGTTCTGGCGGAAGGTGTGGGCCGCGATTTGCAACGTAGTCAGGCCAAACACCAAAAGCACCGAGACCGAAGCCAACCGCCCTGGCCGGACGCCGGGCAGCCGGATTCGTTCGAGGCTGCCGAACCCGGCCGCGGCCAGAACGGCAAAAGCCGGAAAAAGCGACAGGTAGAGGCGCGTTTGCAAGGACAGGCCGACCACGCGGCCGCTGATCGCCCACACCGCCAACCCGGCCAGCGCGAAAATCGCCGCGTTTGCGAGCGTTGTGCGCCGGGACTCATCACGGCTTCCCCACCTCAGCCAGGCCAACGCGCCCAGCCCCAGCAACAACGGGCCAATCGAAGCGCTGTACCCCTCCGCGCCCTCTACCCCCAAAATAGTAGCCCGCCAGGGGAGCAAAACTGCATCGCGCCAATCGCCTTGCGGGGGCTGGTTTTGGTACAGGTCCAATCGCAGGGCGCCCATCGCGCCAGCGGGAAACAGCAGGGGGTACCCCGGATTGCCGGTCGCCAGCAGATTTTTGAGGCCCCAGGGCGCGAACACGAACAGCGCAACACCCGCATACAACACCCAGCCGCGCCACAGCGCGGCCCGTTTGTGGCCGGTTGTGCGGTGGTGCCACCAGACCACCCCAAGCCCGCCCGGCAGCAACACACCCGCGGTGTATTTTACTCCCAGGGCCAGCCCGGTGAACACCCCGGCCAGCACCAGGAAACGCGCCCCTCCCTCCAGACGCCACCGCTCGAACACAACCAACGCGCTCACTGCCATCAAGATCGTGCTCCAGCCAACATAGCCCCAGGAGAGCGAGCTAGCCAGGGTAAAGCCCGAAAGCAGAGCGGCGAGGCCCACCCACGCCAGCCGGGCGCCGAAACGCTGTTCGAGATACCCCCACAATCCAGCCAACGCCAGCACGCCGATCATCCATCCCAACACCGGCGCGGCCTGACCCCCGGCCAATGCCATGCCCCACAGGTACAGCATTTCGGTCAACTGGGGCATTCCCCAAAACACGTTCCAGGGCAAATACAAGATTCTGCCGGCGGTGAGATACGCCTGCGGCAAACTGAGATGGTACACCAGCGCGTCGAACTTGAGCGGCGGGGCCAGGGCTGTCGCCAGGTTGAAGAGCAAGATCAGGGCGGTGCCAAACGCCAGGCCGCGCCCCAGCCGGCCGCTATCGTGCCGGGCCGCCAGCACCCGCCCCCAAAGCCGCCACCAGGCCGGTACACGCTGCCGGAGGAATACACCACCGGTGA
>JALUWE010000184.1 GCA_027019845.1 Anaerolineales bacterium
TGCGTCTTAGCTCCAAAACGGTGGACACCTACCGCAGCCGGGGGATGGAAAAATTAGGCCTGAAGACCCGCGCCGCGCTGGTGCGGTTTGCCTTGCAGAAGGGGTTGTTATCGGAGGAGTAGGGCTACCGAAACCGGCTACTTGATGTCATTCTGAGGGAGCGCAGCGACCGAAGAATCCCCCCCATCGCTGAGATTCTTCGCTGCCGCTCAGAATGACATAAGGAACAACTGATCGCTCAGAATGACACGCAACCCTGTCATTCTGAGGGAGCGCAGCGACCGAAGAATCTGAGAGCGCAACAACCGTCGGGGCGACCGGCCGGTCGCCCCGACCACCAATAACCACGCGCCGAACAAGGGGATTGAGACCATTCCCCTCGCAGCGGTTGGTCGCGACCAACCGCTGCCGATAACCACGCGCCGAACAACCGTCCCCCGTCCCCGGTCGTCCGTCTCCATCTCCCTCACTGCCGTTGGTCTCAGAGATTCCTCGCGCCTGCCGGCCGCAGGAAGCCCCCCCCGTACGTCGAACTAAAATCTGCATCCCCTGACAGTACTTACGCAGTTGAGAGCTCACAGGTCTGCTACCACACGATGCAGGAAGATTTGACCCAAAATAGATTGCATCCGGGCATCTCCATGCGCTTTGAGACCTGTGAGGTCCGGGTGCGACTTTTCAAGCGCGTAAGTCCTACTTACTGAGAATCGCTTCCCGGCCTTTCGTGGGGGGCACCTGTCCCGGTTCCCACAGGACAGATGTCCCTCCTCAAGTAGGGAAATTCCCTACAACGCCGCGAAAGTTTACTGGTTTTTCCCGATACCCCCCTTTCGTGAAAAAAGGTACATTATAGCCAGAAAAAACTTTTCTTCAGGAGATACATTTGAACACATACACGCACATCTTTCCCCATCAAGTTCACCCGAACGGCCTTTCCCAACGAAAGCGCTGTGTTGTGATTTTCATTCCTGACCCAGAAAGGACGGTGATGTTATGAGCCTCTCAAGAAGGGATTTTCTGAAAGTCTCCGGGGTCACTGGGGGGACGCTGGCAGCCGCCAGCCAACTCCTGAAACTGGAGACTCTGACGACCGCCGGGCCGAACGCGCTGCAAGTGGAGGAAAAATTCGTCCCCACCACCTGCTGGATCGGCAAGCAGGATTGCGGCATGTTGGCCCGTGTGGTGAATGGACGGGTGGTCAAACTGGAAGGCCTCCCTGAACACCCGCGCAACCGGGGCGCGTTGTGTCCCAAAGGCGTGGGGCAACTGATCTCCTTTTACGATCCCAACCGGGTCAAAGCTCCGCTGGTACGCACCAATGCAAAGGGCCAGCCCGGGGAGTGGAAGCAGGTTTCATGGGACGAAGCACTCACCCTGGTGGCCGAAAAGATGAACGCCGCCCGCGAAAAAGGCAGCGGCAAATTCTTGTGGCAAAAGGGGCGCAGCAAAGCCAAATCGTTTTACGACAAGGCCTTCGTCAAAGCCACCGGCGCGCTGAAAATGGGGCACGGCGCCTTTTGCTCAGACGCCGGATACCGCGCCCTGGAATACACCATCGGCCTGCACGGTGTGTTGCACCCCGATTTTCGCCACACCCGCTATCTGCTCAATTGGGGCTGGAGCGTGACCACCTCCGGCGGTAACAAGTTCTGCTGGCTGACCTGGCCGCAGCAACTGGTCGAAGCCAAAGCGCGTGGCATGAAAATGGTGACCATCGATCCCCGCCTGCGCGGCGCGGCACACTTTTCCGACGAGTGGCTGCCCATTCGAGCAGGGACCGATCTGCCGCTGGCGCTGGCACTGTGCAACCAGCTGATCGCCAACGATACCATCGACCGGGAATACCTGAAGAAGTACACCAACGCCCCCTTCCTGGTCAAAGAGGATGGCTTGTTCCTGCGCGCTGAACCCCAAAGCGAGGAAGAAGAAGGCCAGCCGTTGGTTTGGGATACGATCACAGGCACAGCCGTACCGTATGGCAGCGAAGGAATCGACCCCGCGCTGGAAGGCAGCTTTACGGTGGATGGGGTGGCGGTCAAGACCGCGTTCGAGTTGTTCCGCGAACGCGTGGCCGAATACACCCCCGAAAAAGCCGCCCAAATCTGTGGCCTGGAGGCGGACCAGATCGTGCATGTAGCCCGCGAGCTGGGCGAAAACGCCATGATCGGCAGCACCATCACCATCGAGGGGCACACCCTGCCCTACCGCCCGGTGGCGATCATGGCCTACCACATGGCACAACAGGAACTCGGCTTCCAGGCGCTGCGCGCCATGCTGATGGTGATGATGCTGGTCGGTTCGATTGGCGCAGTGGGCGGCCAGTTCTCGGACTTCACCTGGAAGGAGTACAAGAACTGGTCCAAATTCGCCAATCTGAAAGTCAGTGACGAGACCAACCTCTACCTGAAGGGCAGCAAGTTCTACCCGATCAACAGCGCCAGCCCGAACGTGGCCGCCAAAGTGATCAACAACCCGCAAAAATACGGCCTGACCGAGGAAATCATCCCCGAAGTGGTCATCCTGCACCACGTCAACCCGTTGGGTTCCTTCCCCGACCGCAGTGAGAACTTCGAGGCCTACAAGAAGTTCAAGTTCGTCGCGGCCATCGACCCCTGGATTTCCCGCACCGCCGATTACTTCGCGGACGTGATCCTGCCCGCAGCCACCATCGAGAAGTACGAAGGCCCGATCAGCGCCACCGACCAGTATATCGACGCCAAAGCCATGCGCATCCCGCCCATGGACCCGCTCTTCCAATCCAAAGGCGACATCGACATTTACATCGAACTTTGCGAGAAGGCCGGGCTGCTCTACGGCGAAGGCGGGTACATCGATCAGGTCAACCAGGCGTTGAAATTGACCGACGAATTCGCCCTGCCGCTGGACAAAAAACCCACCGCCCGCGATTTCCTGGATGCCTGGTCGAGGATGGAAGGTCTCGGTGGTATCGAGTACTTCGAGCAGAACGGCGTGTGGGTCAAGGGGCCGGTTCCGGCCAGCAAATACTACCCGTATGCCATGGAAGAGCCGTTTGGCGGCGTGATACCACACCGTTTGTACGGCGAATCGCTGCTCAAAGTGCAGCAAGCGATGCGCGCGGCCGGCGCGGACGAAATCTATTGGCGGGACTTCACCCCCCTGCCCTCCTGGCGAGCTCCAACCGTGGACCTCTCACCGCCGGAGTACGATCTGTACCTGATGAGCCACAAGCACATCGAATTCAAGCAATCGCGTACTCCCATCCCGTTGGTGATGGAGATGGCCCGCAAGGCCGAAATGGAAATCAACCCCAAGACGGCCCGCGAACGGGGCATCGCGGACGGCGATGAGGTGTGGGTGGAATCGCACAACGCCGTCACCGGTGAGACACGCAAAGTAAAAGTGATCGCCACCTATCGGGAGGGGATTCGCCCGGATACCGTTTCGATGCCCCATCACTATGGGGAGTATGTCAAACACCCGTGGGCGAAAGGGCAAGGGCCTTCACCCAACGAGCTGTTTTTCACCGGCGAAGGCTATGTTGCTCAAACCGCAGACCAGACCTATTTGGTCAAGGTCAAGGTAACCAAGGCATAAGGAGTAAAACATCATGGCTAGATATGGAATGGTCATTGACCTGGATAAATGCACTGGTTGCCGGGCGTGCATGGTGGCCTGCAAAGTGGAGAACAACACCCCCGAGGGCAGTTTCTGGATGTATGTTTTCCGTTTCGAGGAGGGAGAATACCCCAATACGCGCACCTGGTTCATGCCCCGGCCTTGCATGCATTGTGATAACGCCCCCTGCGTGAAGGTGTGCCCGGTGGGCGCGCGCTACAAGCGTGTGGACGGCCTGACAGCAACGGATTTCGAGCGCTGCATCGGCTGCCGCTACTGCGAAGTAGCCTGCCCTTACGGTGTCAACTACTTCAACTGGGGCAAACCCGAAAACAGTTACTACCTCGATTGGCACGACGCGGACCTGCTGCCGGTGCTTGGCGACGCAAAATTCCCTTACGCCAACCCCGACCTGCAGCTTGCCTACGGCCCGGAGAACCGCCGCATTGCCGGCGGCGGGCACAGCAAAGGCGTGATGGAAAAATGCACCTTCTGCGTCCACCGCCTGGACAAAGGTTTGCAGCCCGCCTGTGTGGAAGTCTGCCCCACAAAAGCCATCCTATTCGGCGATTTGGACGACCCGAACAGCGAAGTTTCCCGTTTGTTGAAGGAAAAACCCGCCTTCCGCCTGCTGGAGGAAGCCGGTACCAGCCCCAGGGTCTTCTACGTTGGGCAGCACCATCCCGGGCCTGACACCCGTCAGATCGAAGAGATTATGGTGAGGGTATAACCATGACTACGAGCACACAAAAATTCCCCTACACACCGCGCGCCAAAGGCCTCCCCTATGGCGTGGGCACGCTCTCGGGAGGCTGGGTCTTCCTGCTGCTGGTTCTGCTTGCGCTGACCGGTCTCGGCGTGTACGCCTACTCCCAGCAACTCGTTCAAGGCGAGATCGTAACCGGGATGCGCGATATTGGCACCCGAGCCGGGGCACCCTGGGGGCTGTACATCGCCTTCGTGGTGTACTTCGAGGGTGTCAGCTTCGCCGGGATCGGCCTGGCTGCCATCATCCGGCTGCTCAACCTCGATCACCTCAAACCGATTGCCCGCATGGCCGAAGTGATCACCATCGTTTCCCTGGTGCTGGCCGGGTTGGGCGTGATCGCGGACGTGGGCCAACCGGGGCGGGCGCTGGTCAACCTGCTCAAGTACGCCCGGCCGGGTTCCCCCTTCTTCGGCACCTTCACGGTAGCGATTGTGGGGTTCCTGATCGGCGCACTGGTGTACACCTACCTGGACGGCAGGCGGGACGCGGCCATCATGGCGCAGTTCCCCGGCAAACTGCAAGGGTTCTACCGCTGGTGGGCCGCCGGCTACCAGGACACCCCCGCTGAGCAAAAGCGGCATGAGACGGCCAGTTTCTGGCTTGCCATTGCGCTCATCCCCTTGCTGGTCGTGGCCCACACCACGCTGGGATTCGTGTTCGGCCTGCAGGTCGGGCGGCCCGGCTGGTTTGGAGCGCTCCAGGCGCCTGGTTTCGTGGCCCTGGCAGGCGTTTCCGGCGTCGGACACGTGATCGTCCTGGCGGCCATCTTGCGCAAAGTCCTGCACCAGGAAGAGAAAATCAACATGGACATCTTCCGCTGGCTGGGCAACCTGCTGATGGGGCTGACAGGCGCATACCTGTACTTCATGGTCGTCGAATGGCTGACCTCGATCTACGCTGCACACGCGGCCGAATCCAAATTGATGAACGCGCTCTTCTTGGGTGAATACGCGTGGATCTTTTGGACTTCGGTAGCGTTTCTCGTCATCCCCTTCGCGCTGTTGATCTGGCAGTTTGTCACCAGGAAATACAGCCTGGGGTGGCTGGTGCTCAGCAGCGTGCTGGTCAACCTGGCCGCCATCGGCAAACGCTATCTGATCGTGATCCCCTCTCAAACCCACGGCACGCTGCTCCCCTACCCGACCGGCACCTACAGCCCTACCTGGGTGGAGTACGGTGTGGTCATCGGCCTGATGGCGTTGGGCGCCCTGATCTACATCCTGTTCATGAAAATTTTCCCGATTATGGAAGTGGATGCCCCTCTCTCCGAGAGTGAGGCCTGATGCGGAGGTGTAACATGCGAAAGACGATTGCGCTTTTGATGGTCGTGCTGGGTTTTGCCATCCAGATTGTGAGCTACTTCTTCCTGGCGGCGCCTCTGGGAGTGCCCGACAGCCCGGCCTATGCAGACCCCCGGGTGCCGTTCGCACCACTCATCTTCTTGATCGGGGTGGCGCTGGTTTTCCTGGCCGCGGTGGTGTATGAATTGCTGCCTGAGAAGGAAAGCAAATGAGGGTACAATCTGTACATGCGCTGGGTGGAGGGGGCTTCCCCTCCACCCAGATGAAAAAGGGAGACGCTATGGAAGAATTCCTGTCTGTGCGCCTGATCCTGTACCGCCTGCTCGCCAGCCTGTTTCTCTATCCCGATGACGAGCGGCTGGCAACGCTGAAGCCGGTTGCAAAGGAATTGCTCGAAAACCCCATTTGGGAGGGCTACCCGTTTTCTGCACACGTGCAGGAGCTGCTGGAGCATCTGGCAAAGCTCAATCTGGAGGCACCCAAACCCATCATAGACGCCTACAACCGGCTGTTTCTGGTGCGCCCCCAGGCCCCCCCGCACGAAACCTTCTACACCGACGCACAAGGCCAGTTTCGCGGGCTGCTGACCTCCCAATTGGAGGAGGAATACCTTCAGGCAGGGTTGGCGGTTTCTCCCGATCTGAACGAGCTGCCCGACCACATCGCGGTGGAACTGGAATTCATGGCCTTCCTCTGCTCCCAGGAAATCGAAGCCCTGGAGGCCGAAAACGGCACAAAAGCGCAGGAATATCGCAACAATCAGCGATCCTTCATGGCCGCGCATCTGGCACGCTGGTTTCCAAAGTTTGCGAAACGAATCGTGAAAGCCGAACCGGAGTCGATTTACAGGTACCTGCTCCCCGCAGCGTACAACTTTCTGCTTCACGAGTTGAAGTTTCTGGAATTACAACCGTGAAAGCCGCACAGGGATGATCGTCCCCCTGAAATCAGGACGGATGTCCCTTCAAGAAACACAAAAACACCCTAAAATGTGAACATTCACACTCGGAGGTAAACGATGTTACGCCTGGGTCCTACAGAACTGATCATCATCCTGATCATCGTCATGCTGCTGTTCGGTGTTGGCCGCATCAGCAAGATCGCTGGCGAATTGGGCAGCGGAATCCGCGCCTTCAAGCAAGGCTTGCAGGCTACCGTGGAAGAAATCGAACAAGAAAAATAAATACGCTCAAACGTTGCGCTCCGAGCCCCTTCACCTAAACCCCTTCCGGGCACGGTGACCGGGCCGGCCCTGCGGCCTGACCGCAGGGGTCAGGGCACCCCCCTGGCCGTGGGCAGGAAAGGAAACGCCCCTGCCTCCTCGTGTTTGGAAAGGAGACGCCTTCCTCTCTCGATTCGGGCCGTCTCCATTTTGGAAGACGGTTTTTTTTTTGATTCACAACCTCCGGCTTGCACGGCTGAGGTTGGTGGATCGAGAATTCGGAATTCGGCAAAGCCCCATTCCCCCAAGACCCATCCTTCGACTTCAGGCGCACTCCGTTCACCCTCCGCTCAGGATGCAGTCCCCAATTCACAATTAACCGTTCACCATTCACAATTCACAATTCACAATTCACAATTCCCTATCCCTATCCCTATCCCCATCCCCACTCCCTATCCCCACTCCCTATCCCCACCCCCTATCCCCACCCCCCATCCTTCGACTACAGGCTCGCTCATCCCCAATACCCAATTACCCAATTACCCAATTACCAATTACCAATTACCCTCCCCAAACTCCCCTATGCCCGATCTACAAACCCTCCTCGATCAATCCTCCGCCCGCCACTCACACCTCTGCCCGCGGCAGGTGCTGGGTGTGCGCATGGGCATGTACGCCGGATATTTGCTCGATCTGGCGTTGCCCCAACCCAAAAAACGCTTGCTGACCATCGTGGAAACCGACGGCTGCTTCGCGGACGGCGTGGAAGTCGCCACCGGCTGCACCGTCGGCCACCGCACCCTGCGCGTGGAAGACTACGGCAAGATCGCGGCCACCTTCATCGACACCAAAAGCGGCCGCGCCGTGCGCATCGCGCCCGCGCTGGACGTGCGCGAGCGTGCCTACCACTACGCCCCCCACCACAAACGCCGCTACTTCGCCCAACTGGAAGGCTACCAGCTTATGCCCCTGGACGAGCTGTTCACCTGGCAGAAAGTGCAACTCACTACGCCGGTGGAGGCCATCGTCAGCCGGGCCGGAGTGCGCGTGAACTGCGATGTGTGCGGCGAGGAGATCATCAACGAACGCGAGATTCTGCGCGACGGCCTGACCCTTTGCCGGGGGTGTTGCGGCCCGGCCTATTACCGGCCCCTGGATGCCACCCCGTTGCCCTGGGTTTCGGTGGCGCCCGAAAAAGTGGCCGCCTGACCCGTTGTGCAGGTGAAACCATGCCGCCGGTTCCCCTCCTCCTTTCCGTGTTTGGGATAGCCTTCCTGTACGCCAGCGTGGGATTCGGCGGCGCGACCGGCTACCTGGCCGTGATGAGCCTGTTCGACATCCCCATTCAGGTGATGGCCAGCACCGCGCTGATTTTGAACCTGTTCGTCTCCAGCGTATCGTTCTTCAACTACTACCGCGCCGGGCATTTCCGCTTCCGCCTGCTCTGGCCTTTTCTGGTCACCTCCATTCCCGCCGCGTTCCTGGGCGGCTATCTGCGGTTGCAGGATCAGGTGTACTACCTTCTGCTCTACGCTGTGCTGCTTTTTGTCATGGCCCGCATGTTGTTTTTCTCCAAATCCGAAGAGGATGAAAAACCGCTGCGCCCCCTCCGGCTGCCGGTCGGGATGGCCGTTGGCGCGGGGATCGGCCTGCTCTCCGGGATGGTGGGCATTGGCGGCGGCATCTTCCTTTCCCCGCTCATCATCCTGACCCGCTGGGGGCGCGCCAAACAGGCCTCCGCGGTGGCAGCCGTCTTCATCTTCGTCAACTCTGCCAGCGGGTTGGTTGGCCGCGGCCTGGGCGGCAACCTCGTGCTCGACACGCTGGGCGTGACCCTGCTGCCAGCCGGGATTCTGGCCGCCTTTGGCGGCGCGTATCTGGGAGCGCGCAAACTGTCCGGCGTGGCTGTCCGCCGCCTGCTGGGACTGGTGTTGCTGATCGCCATTGGCCGCTATTTTTCCGGCGTGTTTGGATAGTGGGCGGCCAGATACCGTCTCGTATAAGGATTTGCAATGCTCACCGACCCCTTTGGACGCCCGATCACCTATCTGCGCATCTCTCTGACCCCGCGCTGCAACCTGCGCTGTGTGTACTGTATGCCCGCCGCAGGGCTGCCCGCGCCTGAGAAGGGAGAACTGCTGACCAACGAAGAGATCGCCGAACTGGTGCGCGCGGCGGCCCGCCAGGGGGTGCGCCGTGTCCGCCTGACGGGCGGCGAGCCGCTCCTCCGCCGCGGGCTGGTGGACCTCGTCCGGCGGATCGCGGCCACGCCCGGGATCGAGGAGGTCAGCCTGACCACCAACGCCATGCTGCTGGCGAAAAAAGCGGTCGCGCTGGCCGCCGCGGGGCTGAGCCGCGTCAACATCAGCCTCGACACGCTCGACCCGGAAAAATTCCGGCGCATCACCCGCGGGGGGCGAATCCAGCGCGTCTTCGACGGGATTTCAGCCGCCGAGGAGCACGGCCTGACCCCCATCAAACTCAACACCGTGGTGGTGCGCGGCCTGAACGACGACGAACTGCCTGCCCTGGCGCGGCTCACCCTCGAACACCCCTGGCATGTCCGCTTTATCGAACTCATGCCGGTCGGTAACGCGCAGGACTGGGGGCCGGGCTTCCCCGCCGCGGACCAGCGTTATTTCTCCGTGCAGGAGATGCACCAGAAACTTGCCGCGTACAACTTGCAGCCCGCCGAGGCCCCGCGCGGCAACGGGCCGGCGCGCACCTTCCGCATCCCTGGCGCGGCGGGCACGGTCGGCTTTATCTCACCCCTCGGCGAGCACTTTTGCGCCGCCTGCAACCGCCTGCGCCTGACCGCTGACGGCAATCTGCGGCCCTGCCTGCTGATGGACGAGGAGATCAACGTGCGGGATGCCTTGCGCAACGGCGAGGACGTTACCCCGTGGCTGTGGCAGGCTGTGGCGCGCAAGCCGGAAGGCCACGAGCTCCTCTTGCAGCATTACCCCCAGACTCGTCGAATGGTACAGATTGGAGGCTAGCTCTTTATTAGAAAGCACATACAAGAACTGTATCAACCAGCGCGAGATCGTCCACCAGGGGCAGGTGTTGTGCCTGGCGTGCGTGGGGGCCAGTTATTACACGGTCTATGAAAGTTTGGAGCAGGGGGGCGGTCAGATAGCGGGTATCCGCGGCAACACGGTGAAAGGGTAGGGAAGTTTGGTAAAATGACTTGCGCAGCCGGATGATGAAATCGATGAGCTTGCCTGGCGGCGGGCAGCACCCAGATGATATGCTCAAATTCAGCGTAGTGATCCAGGCGGGGGGCAAGTCTTCCCGGATGGGGCAGGACAAAGCTCTGCTGCCGTTCCGGGGGACGACCATGCTGGAATACATTTTGCGCCAGATCGAGGGCTTGGGGGAGGAGACCCTGATCATCACCAACACCCCGCAAGCCTACCAACCCTTCGGCCTGCCCCTGTTCGGGGACGTGATCCCGGACTGGGGCGCGCTGGGCGGTCTATATTCGGCCATCTATCACGCCTCGCACCCATACTGCCTGGTGCTGGCCTGCGACATGCCTTTCATCAACCGCCCCTTTCTGGAGCATCTCGTCTCCCTGGCCCCCAAACATGATGCGGTCGTCCCCCGGCTGGGTGCTGGCCGTTTTATCGAGCCGTTCCGCGCGGTATACAGCAAAACCTGTCTGCAGCCGATCCGGGCCGCTATCGAGGCGGGTCATCGTAAGGTGATCAGCTTTTTCGAGCAGGTCGATGTTCGCTTTGTGGAACGGGTCGAAATCGAGCCGTTCGATCCGCAGTGCCGGACGTTCTTCAATGTGAACACACCCGGCGATCTGGCACAGGCGGAGCGGATGGCCGCAGACATCCCAAAGGACGGATAGAGAAGACCCCAGGTTGAAAACCGGATTACATCCGGTGAACCGACCCCACCCCTGGCATTCATCCATGCTCAACCTTCTTCGCGGCCTGGTTCGTGAATGGCAACGATACCACGTTTCGCAGCTGGCCGCAGCCATCACCTACTACGCCCTGTTTTCGCTGCCCCCCATTCTGGTGATCGCCATCGCTATCGCCGGGATGGTGTTCGGCCGCGCGGCCGCGGAGGGCGAGATTCTGGAACAGGTACGGGGTATGTTGGGGCCGGATGGGGAAATTTTGGTGCGCGGCATCATCGAGAACGCCTTCAACGTGCGTTCTAACCTGATCACCCCTCTGATCGGCGTGGTCATTTTGATCTTTGGGGCCTCCGGCGCGTTCAACGCATTACGCCGCGCGCTGAACACCATTTTCGAGGCCACCCACACGCGCAAATTCCGTCTCTTGCGGTTTCTTCAAGGCCGGTTGCTGGCGATTTTATCCGTAATCGTGATGGGGATGCTGTTGGTGCTCTCTCTGGCGATCTCCACCGCGCTTTCTCTGTTCGCCAACGTGATGGACAATTTCATCCCCTTCGATCTGCTCAATCTTCGGCTGATGAACGAGCTGGTGGCCTTCATCGTGCTGACGCTGATGTTCGCCGCGCTGTACAAATTCCTGCCGGATTCAAGGGCCAGCTGGCGGGATGTTTTTCGCGGCGCGCTGCTGGCCTCCCTGCTCTACAACCTGACCAAATTTGCCATCAGCTACTATCTGGGGATCAGCAGTGTGGGGACCATCTACGGCGCGGCAGGCACCGTGATGCTGCTGATGCTGTGGATTTACATCAGCGTGCAGATTTTGCTGCTGGGCGCGATTTACATCAAAGTGCAGGCGCGCAAGCGTGGTTGAAAGCTGCAGGTTGCAAATTGAACGTTCCCCCGCGGGGCTGCAACCTGGCTACCTCCCCAACACCTGCCCCAACGCCGCGGGATCGTCCACCATCAGGCCGTCCGCGCCAAAGGCCAGCATCAGCCGCATGGTCAGCGGGTGTTCGATAGCCCCGAACCACACGTACACCTGCTGCCCGCGGGCGTGCGCGCCGCGAATCATCCAGGGATACAACAGAACCATCTCGGCCATCGGGCAGACGTACTCCGCCGGGGGGTCGGACAAATCGAACTGCCACAGGCCGAACAGCGGGCAGCCGCGCACGTTTGGATTGGCTGCGCGCATCTCGTCCAGCGCAGCGGGCACGAACGACTGGAACACCGTGCGGTCGAGATACCCCATCTCCTCCACCAGGCGCACCATCTTTTCCGGCATGCCCGGATACAACTCGGGGGACTTGGCCTCCGGCAGGATACCCACCCCGGCCTGTTTCGCCAGCTCGATCACCTCCGCGAAAGTCGGCACCCGCTCGCCCTCCCCTGCGTCCAGGGCGCGGATTTGATCGAGGCTCATTTCCGCGACCTTTCCTGTGCCGTCTGTGGTGCGGTCTACCGTTTCGTCGTGGATGACCACCAGCGCGCCGTCCGCGGTCATCTGCACGTCGAACTCCAACCAGTCCGCGCCCAGCGCGATGGCGTTACGGAAAGCCTTGAGGGTGCTTTCGGGGGTGGTAGCGCGCCCCCCGCGGTGGGCGATCAATTGTGGGCTGGCCGGCCGGGGCCCGCGCAGCAGAAAGTAGCCGCCGTAGTACACCAACAGCAACAGGAGAGGGGTGGTCAGGCAGCCGCGCAGCCGGCTGCGTTTTTTCTTCGGGGATGTCATCGGTCACCTCCCATAATCAGCAGATCGAGGTTTGGAATAAATGTCGTGATGGATGTCACCGCTCCACGCGCACACCAAACAGTTCTTCCACCAGCGGATCGATGGCGGCCCAATCCGGGCCGAGCACCTGCGCGCCGCTGCCGGTGGTGAAGGGGTTGACGTAGTCGCGGGTGATCACGCGGCTGTCGATCCCGTCCGGGCCGGCGCGCAGCAGGGCCAGCCCCAGGCGGGGGTACAGGTATACGGGAACGTCGGTTTCGATGATCTGGAACAGCGCCACCCCGAAAGCGGGCAGTTTGCCCCACGAGGCGGGCCGGAGGAGCTGCCGCAGCAAAGACTTGAGGAAAATCTGGCCGCGCTCCATGCGGAAAAAGTCGTCCGAACCGGCCCGGTCGCGCACGAAGGCCAGGGCTTGCTCCCCGTTCATGCGCTGGATTCCGGCCTCATACCCGGACATGGGCCGCGGGATGGCGACGTTCACACCGCCCAGCGTGTCCACCACGGCTTTGAGGCCCTCGAACTGGATCAGTACGTAGTAATCCATCTGCACGCCGAAGTTTTGGGCGATGGTGTCGAAGGCGGCCTGGGGTCCGCTGCCTTCCTCTGCGGCCTCGGCGAAGATGTAGGCGGTGTTGATGCGGTTCTGCCCCACGCCGGGCACCTCCACCCACAGGTCACGCGGCACGGAGAGCATCCCAACTTCGGGACGCAGGGGCACGATGGTGGTCAGGATGATGGTGTCGGTGCGGCCTACGGGGCTGTCGGGGTCGCGTGAATCCGTGCCCAGGATCAGGATGTTGGTGCGGGTGGGCAGCAGGAAGTAGATTAGCAGGCCGATGACCGCGGCGATCAACACGGTCAGGCAGCCGCGGCGCCAACCGCGCACCGGTGCCGGTTCGCTCTTCAAACGGATCGGCTGGGTGGGTTCGTCGGCCCAGGGAGGGCGAATGGGCCGGGTTTCCGCGAAGGGATCGGCCATTTCAGTGGTCAGTATTCAGTGTTCAGTGGTCAGTGTTCAGTGTTCAGTTTTCAGAGGTCAAAGGTTGGTGCCCTCGGCGCCTTCAGCGATTCAGCGTCCATCAGCGTTCATCAGTGGTCAGGTTTTCTTTGCCAGCCAGACCACCAGCAAGGCTTCCACAATTGAGATGCCCCCGGTCCACAGGAACGCATCT
>JALUWE010000185.1 GCA_027019845.1 Anaerolineales bacterium
CACCATTCACAATTCCGCCTCCCATCCTTCGACTTCGAGTGGACTTCGTCCACCCTCCGCTCAGGATGCAATCCCCAATTCACAATTAACCGTTCACAATTCACCAATACCCAATACCCAATATCCAATATCTAATTCCCATCCTTCGACTACAGGCTCACTCCGCTCCCCTTCCGCTCAGGATGTAATTACCCAATTACCCAATTACCCAATTACCCAATTACCCAACTACCCAACTACCCACCTCAAACTCCCCGCTCCCCATGAGAGCACCCGCTGCCCGAAGAATCTTCCAATACCTGGCCGCTCTCGCTGCCATTCTTTTGCCCTGGATCAGCCTGACACAATCCATCCCCTCGCGAGAAGGAATGGTGGCCGGGCTGTTCAACTTATTTTTCATCGCCTTTTTGGTGTATTTCCCCCTCCACATTTTAGGCAAAGAAATCACCCTCACGCCGGTGGTCACGTTGGGCACCGGCCTGATCTACGGTCCCACCGTCGCCATCTGGTCGCTCACACTCGGATACCTGCTCGCGGCTGCCATCCCCCGTCTGGTTACCTTCAAAACCCTGCCGCGTTCAACCTTCTTCAAGACAAGCTGGCTGGAGACCTTGACGGCCATTGGCATGGAATCCCTCCCGCTGGCGCTCACCTTTTTCGCCTTTAACTGGGAAGGGATTGCCCACCATGAGGGCACCATCGACGTCGTCTTGATGGTGTTGGTATCCGTCGTGTTCACCGCACTGCACACCCTGTTCTTCCTGACAGAATTGTGGCTGCACCGGCCACCGCACAGCGCCAACCTGCGCCGCGATCTGGTATCCCTTTCCCTGGTCGAAATCCTGCCCCTGCCGTTCATTTTCATCACCGTGTTGGCCTACCCGGCCATCTTCATCCGCACTGTGGCAGCCATCGGCGGCATCCCCAGCATCCTGGCTATCCTGATGTACGGCATGAGCAAAGCGCGCCTCGACCTGGAAAGACGCCTGCAAGACCTCTCCACCATCGACAACATCAGCCGCACCTTGCGCTCCACCCTGGAAATGGAAAGCCTGTTGGAGACCATCCACGTGCAGGTTGCCCGGCTGTTGGGCATCAATAGTTTTTACGTCGCCCTGTACAACGCGGAGGAACAATCCATCTGGTATCCCCTGGCTGTCAAATACGGCCAGCGCCAAAACTGGCCCCGCCGGGGGCTGGCCGACCGTTTGACCGACCGCGTCATTTTGGAAGGCAAACCGATCATGCTGCCCCGCCAGGCGCGGGAGGCGCTTGTCCGCATTGGCCTGCCTCCGGGCGAAGAACCCATGAACGCCTGGATCGGCGTCCCGCTCATCTCCCAGGAGCGCACGATTGGCTGCCTGGCCGCGTTTTCTGCCTCACCGGAGTCCGAATTCGACGATAACGACCTCAATCTTTTGAACATTTTGTCAGGACAGGTAAGCGTAGCCATAGAAAACGCGCTGCTGTACGAACAGGCGCAAGAGCGCGCCGCCCAACTCGAGAATCTCAACCGGCTCAGCACGCTGATCACCGCCAGCCTGGAACTGAAGACCGTGTTACCTCAGGTTTGCAAATCCGTTATTCAGGTGAGCGGCAGCAAGCAGAGCGCCATATACTTGCTCGATCCGGACAGGGGGGAAATCCAGTTGGCGCATTCGCAAGGGGTAAGCGTCGAATTCGTTGAAAGAAACCGCGCCTTTTCCGCCGCCGACCCGGTGCGCGCCCGCTGCCTGCGCACGGGCCAGCCCGTGCTGGTCGAAAACGTCCGCCAGCAGACGCTCGATCAGAACTTGCGCGCCACCCTGACCGAAGCCAACATCCAGGCACTCGGGGATTTTCCACTCACTACCCCAGACGGCCAGATCGGGTTTCTGAGCGTATATTTCGACACGCCGCATGTGTTCGGCAACGAACAGGTTGAACTGCTGCAAACTTTCGCCTCCCAGGCTGCACTGGCGGTTTCCAACGCCCGCCTGCACTCCCAAACCGGTATGGCGCTCACCCGCCGGGCAAACCAACTGGCTATCCTGGAGGCTGTCGGCCGCGAAATTTCAGCCGTCACCTACTCGGATCACCTCTTCGAAATGATCCTGGAATACGCGCTGGAATTCACCAACTCCACCTGGGGGAACCTGGCACTCTACGACCCGCAAAGCAAAACCATTTCCATCAAAGTCTTCAAAGGATACGCCCTCCAGGAAACGCGTTTGCCGGATACGCACGGCATCGCGGGCCGCGCCATCCGTACACGCGCCTCCATCATGGTCGGTGACGTGCGCCAGGACCCCGATTACGTGGATTGGAGCGATGAACAGGCCAAATCCCAATTGAGCGTCCCCCTGATCAACAAAAACCGCGTCCTCGGCGTCATCACCCTGGAAAGCCCGGAATTGAACGCCTACGACAACAACGACAGGGCCTTCATCCACCAACTGGCAAACCAGGCCGCGATTGCAGTGATCAACGCCGAGCTTTACCGCGAAACCCAGCGCAGACTGAAAGAGCAAGCCAGCTTGTATCAGGTCAGTTCCAGGCTGGTAGGAAATTTGCGCCTCGAGAGCGTCACCCACACCGTGGGGCAGGCCATTGGCGCGGCGATGGATGCCCGCATGGTAGGCGTTTACCTGTGGGATGCCAACCAGGATGCCTACACCCTGCGAACGCAGATCCAAACTACCTACCTGGAAACGGCCAACCCGCTGCCCGAGGTCATCACCGGTGGACAGCTGCGCTCCGACCACCCCCACATGCAGCATACCGACACCCTGCGGCTCTACCAGACAAAAGACCAGCTCGTCCGGCACCTGCAGACCAACCACACCACCCAGGCTTTGATCCTGCCTTTGACCATCACCGGCGAACATTTCGGGATCGTGGTGTTGTATGTGGATAAAGAACGCACCTATTCGGAGGAGGAGATGCAGCTCCCCAAAGCCATCGCGGCCCAGGGATCGATTGCCATCCAAAACGCCCTGCTCTTCGACGACGTGATCCAGGGGCGCGACCGGCTGGAAGCGGTGCTCAATTCGGTTGGGGAGGGGATCATGATGATCGACACGAGCGGTTGCATCACTTTGGCCAACGAGCCTATCGAAACGTTCACCCACTCCCCCCCGGGCGGCCTGATTGGCTCCCGGCTGCTCGATCTCTCCGAAGCCGCGCTCTCCATCATTGGTCTGGACAAGACCAAAGCCCAGGAACTGCTCGACGGCCTGTCCAAAGGGGTGATCCCCGTGACCACAAAAAGCATCGTGCGCCGCACGGAACCCGGCCCCGAAAAGGTCTTCGAGTGTACCACCGCGCCGGTGTGGAGCCATGCAGAGCGCGTCATCGGGCTGATCATCGTGCTGCGCGACGTAACCGAAGAACACGAAATCAACCAGGCCCGCGAACTCATCACCCAAACCCTGGTGCATGACTTGAAATCCCCCATGAGCGCCATCATCAGCGCGCTGGCCCTGATCGAAGACGCCACCCCCCCAGACGCCGCGGAAAGAGACATCATCGACCAGTCCATCTCGATTGCGGAACGCGCCTCGCGCCGCATTTTGACCCTGGTGGATGCTTTGCTGGACATCGCCAAAATGGAATCCGGCCAAATGGAGCTGGAACTCGAAAGGGTCGATTTGCCCGCACTTTTCGAGCAAATCGAAACCGACTTTTTGCCGCAGGCGCGCGCCATTGGCGTCATTCTGCAAGTGGACGCGCCCCCCACGCTGCCCACCCTGCGGATGGATGCGGGCAAAATCACACGGGTGTTGATCAACCTGCTGGACAACGCCTTCAAATTCACCCCTGCCGGCGGGCGTATCGCGGTCACTGCAAACAAAGAAGACGAAGAACACATCACCATCCGGGTGGCCGATAACGGGCCGGGTGTCCCGGAAGAGTACCGCGAAAAGATATTCGAGCGTTTCTCCCAGATTCCCGAGATCAAGGGGCGGCAGCGCGGCTCCGGCCTGGGGTTGACCTTCTGCCGCCTCGTGGTGGAGGCCCATGGAGGCCGCATCTGGGTCGAACCCAACCCCGAAGGGGGCAGTGTCTTTGTCTTCACCTTGCCGCTCAAGGTATAATCAAGAAGTAGGAAGTAAGAAGTAGGAAGTAAGGAGTAAGGAGTAAGGAGCAAGGGGAACCTGCCAACGTTCCCACCACCTAACCATGCCCTACCACCCGCACAAAGGCCCCTATCTGCGCGATCTACAACCCGGTGAGCGTTTTATCGGCTTCTACGTTTTGCGCAGCAAGCAGCTCGAGCCTTTCCGCGACCCCACGCGGGGGATGTTCCTCAGCCTGGTTTTCAGCGACCGCAGCGGGCAAATGCTGGCGCGGGTATGGGAAAACGCGGAACAGACCGCGGACGAACTGGAGACGAAAACAATCGTCAAAGTAGATGGGGAGGTGGAAACCTATCTCGACCGCGTCCAGATTCGGGTGCTGCGAATCCGCACGGCCAAAGAAGATGAATATGATTTGCGCGATATGCTCCCCACCAGCGAGCGCGACCCGGAAGAGATGATGGCCGAGCTGGACGCCTACATCGAGCAAATCGCCAACCCCCACCTGCGCGGGCTGGTGGAATATTTTTTCGATGACCCGGCCTTCCGAATGCGTTTCCGCCAGGCCCCGGCTGCCCGCCGCATCCACCACGCCTATCTGGGCGGTCTTGTAGAGCATGTCCTCGAGGTGTTGCACATTTGCACCACCGTGCTCGAAATCTACCCCCAGATCGATGCGGACCTGCTGATCGCCGGCGCGATTCTGCACGACATCGGCAAAGTGCGCGAATACACGTGGGACTTCGACATCGACTATTCCACCGAAGGCCGGTTGCTGGGCCACATCGTGATGGCGGACGAGATGATCACCACCGCGCTGGCCTCTCTGCCCGACTTCCCTCCCCAGCTTGCCATGCGCCTGCGCCACATGCTGCTCTCCCACCACGGGCGTTATGAATGGGGCTCCCCCCGCCGGCCCCAAACCATCGAAGCCATCGCCCTGCACCAGATCGAAAACCTGGATGCCCAGATCAACCGCTTTCACCTGCTCATCCGCCAGGCCCCCGCGGGCGAGGCCTGGACGCCCTACGACCGCCTGCTGGGCCGCTACCTCTACACCGGTGAGGGCGACGACCCGGCAGTAGAACACTGACTTTTGGGAACGTTGGAACGTTTCTCGTATATGAGTTTCGTTAAATCCCCGCCCTGTTTGCCCCCTCGCGCTTGCCATTGCCCGATGACAGGACTATAATCCCTCCATTCCGACGGAATTTGTGTGTTTTGCGAGGTGAGTTATGCCCACGTATACGTATCGCTGTGGAAAATGCGGCCACGAGTTCGATCATCGACAAAGTTTCAGCGATCCCTTTTTGACGATTTGCCCCAACTGCGAAGCAGAAGCCCTGCACCGGGTGTACAAGCCGGTAGGTGTGGTTTTCAAAGGCTCGGGCTTCTACGCCACCGACAACCGCTCGCCCTCCGGGCTAAACGGCAAACCGAAAAGCGGCGAGACCGAAAAAACCACCTCCGAATCGAGCACATCGAAGAGCAAATCCACCGAGAGTAAAGTCGCGGAATCGGCTTGATGGATGCTATCTACAACCCCATTGCGCCTCTCACTAGAGGCGTTTTTTGGTTAACTTATGACCACCCGGGCCATTCCGGGACGCCTCACTCCGGGCATTGCAGCTCGATGAAGTCCAACCACTCCAGGATTTGATCCTGGACGTGCATGTCCACCGGGTTCTCACCGATCAGCGCCGCGAAGGGCACGGCGTAGCGGTCGAGGACGAACAGCAGGGCTTCCCCCCTCCCTTCACCGGGGAGCAGGCGTTCATACAACCGGCTACCCTGCCGGCCCGGGTCGAGGAGCGGGATAACGGTCGGGGGGAGACGCCGGGCCGGGACCAGCATCCCTGCCGGCGCCGGGAGAACGATAACCGCCCTGGCGTTCTTCTCCCAGTAGTCATCGGTCCGCTCGGCAAAACTGGACAGCGCGGCCACCCCCTCGGCCACAGATTGCGGAAAGTAGAGCACCAGGTTGTAGCGCGAGCGGTACTGTGCCAGACTGACGCGGTAGCCATACGGAGATTCCAACTCCAATACGGGTGCAGGCGCTCGCGTCTCAACGGATTCAAAGGCAAACCAGGGCATAATCGGGGCAAATGTCCCCTGGGGAAGGGGATGGTTGTCAGCAGCAGAGGTGTGGCATTTGGTTTATGATAGGTGGAAGGAGTTTACCATGCGTGCGTCCCAAAAAACAAGCAACGCGCATAACGAATGGGAATTGGAGGCCGGAGCGTTGTTCCGCGCCTGCGATCCGGCCGCGCTCTCGTTCGAGACCACCGATGACCTGCCGGAGTTGAAGGAGTTCATCGGCCAGCCGCGGGCCTACCGCGGTCTGGAAGTGGGCAGCGAGGTGAGCGGCAGGGGGTTCAACATCTTCGTGATGGGGCTGCCCGCCTCGGGCCGCACCACTTTGAGCCGCGAATATCTGGAGCACAAGGCTGAAGACATGCCGGTGCCGGATGATTGGTGCTATGTGAACAACTTCGACGACCCGCACCGGCCGCGCGCGCTGCGCCTGCCGGTGGGCCGCGCCAACGAGTTGCGCAAAGACATGCAAACGCTGGTCAGCCGCTCCCGCCAGGAGATTCAGCGCGCCTTCGCCAGTGAGGAGTACCAGAAAGAGCACAACCGGCTGTTGGAAGAGCTGCAAAAAAACAAAGAAAAATCGCTGGCGCGGCTGCAAGCCTATGCCGCCAAATACAATTTCCTGATCGCGCGCACGCCGTTTGGGTTCGTGCTCGTCCCCGCGGTGGAGGGGCAGCCGCTCAAGCCGGAGGAAATCGAGAAACTCGATCCCGAAAAGCTGGAAAAACTCAAACAACTGGAAGCCAAAGTCAGCCAGGAGGTGAAGAAAACCCTGGAACAGGTGCGCCAGATGGAGCGCAAAACCCACGAAGAGATCCAGGAACTGGACACGCGCACCGTGTTGTTCGTAGTCGGGCACCTGGTGGAGGAAATCAAGGCCAGATATGAGGGGTTGGAGGGTGTGCTGGACTATCTGGACGCGGTGCAGGCCAATATCGTGGAGAACGTGGACCAGTTCCGCGCCCAGCAAAAAAACGGCAACGCGGCCGAACCCCTCGGGCAGCTGGCGCGGCGGGATTGGTTGGCGCGCTACGATGTCAACGTGATCGTGGACAATAGCGAATTGAAGGGCGCGCCCGTGATCGTCGAAACCCAGCCCTCCTACTCCAACCTGCTGGGGCGCATCGAACACCAATTCATGATGGGGGTCTCGCGCACCGATTTCACCATGATCCGCGCCGGCGCGCTGCACCGCGCCAACGGCGGCTACCTGATCCTGCCCATCCGCGATGTGCTGCTCAACCCCTACGCGTGGGAGGGCCTCAAACGCTCGCTGCGCGACGGCTGCATCCGCATCGTCGAGCTGGGCAACCAGCTCGGGCTGATCAGCACCACCACCCTGGAGCCGGAACCCATCCCGCTGAACATCAAAGTGGTGTTGGTCGGCACGCCGTTGTTGTACTACTTGCTGCGCCTGTATGACGAAGACTTCCCCAAGCTGTTCAAAGTGCGCGCCGAATTCACCTCCCTGATGGACCGCACCCCGGACACCGAACAGGAATACGCCATGTTCGTCAAATCCGTGGTTCACGAAAACGATCTGATGCCCTTCGACCGCGGCGCGGTGGCGCGCATCATCGAACACGGCTCGCGCATGGTGGCGCACCAACACAAGCTCTCCACCCGTTTCGGCCAGATCGCAGACCTGATCCGGGAGGCCGACTATTGGGCCAGGAAGAACAGCGGGCAGACCGTCACAGCCGGGGACGTGGAGCGCGCCATCGAAGAACACGTCTACCGCAACAACCTGCTGGAAGAGCGCATCCAGGAATTGCTCCAGGAGGGCACGCTGATGGTGGACACCGAAGGGGCCGCGGTGGGGCAGATCAACGCCCTCTCGGTGCTGATGCTGGGCGATTACGCGTTCGGGCGCCCCAACCGGGTGACCGCGACCGTGCAACCTGGCCGGGGTGGGGTGCTGGACATCGAGCGCAAAGCCGAGTTGGGCGGCGCGATCCACACCAAAGGCGTGCTGATCATCAACGGCTTCCTGGCCGGACGCTACGGGCGGCAGCAGCCCCTCAGCCTGTCCGCCAGCCTGACATTCGAGCAGTCCTACGAAGGGGTGGAGGGGGACAGCGCATCGGCAGCCGAGCTGCTGGCGCTGCTCTCCGCGCTGACCGGAATCCCCCTGCGCCAGGACATCGCCATCACCGGCTCGGTCAACCAGCACGGCCTGATCCAGCCCATCGGCGGGGTGAACGAGAAGATCGAGGGCTTCTTCGCCACCTGCAAACAGCGCGGCCTGACCGGCTCGCAGGGCGTGATCATCCCGCGGGCCAACGTCCGCAATCTGATGCTGCGCAAAGAAGTGGTGCAGGCCGTGGAGGCGGGGAAGTTCCATCTCTGGGCTATCGAAACCATCGACCAGGGCATCGAACTGCTCACCGGCCTGCCCGCGGGCGAATGGCAGGAGGACGGCTACCCCGAAGGCAGCTTCAACCACGCGGTGATGCAAAAGCTGGCAGCCTTCGCCCAAGCGGTGAAAGGCGCAGCGGAAGAGGACAAAGAGACCGAAGCCTACGGTGACAAAGGACTGGCCGTGCAACTCGAGGACATGGTGCGGGACGAAATGGGGCACTCGGAAGAGACAGAACGGATTCTTCGGGACTGGCCGCTGTAAACCGCGCGCCACAAAGGCAAGAGAAAAGCGCGGCATCCGCGAGGTGTACCGCGCTTTTCAGTGTTCAGTGTTCAGTTCAGTTTTCAGTGTTCAGTTTTCAGCATTCAGTGCCCCCAGTTCCCTCAGTTCCCCCAGTTCCCACGAGTTCCCACGAGTTCCCACCAGTTCCCACGAGTATCCCACGAGTATCCCCCCAGTTCCCTCAGTGCTCCCAGTGTTCAGTATTGGGCGGGCAAGACGAATTCTTAATACTCTCGTAATTTTCCGGTACTACAATGCAACAGTAACTCAAAGCATACACTCGCCGGAAAAACACGGATGAAAAAATGGCTGCTCCTTCTACTCGGGCTGGTGCTAACCGGCTGCACGGCTGCCAATAACCAGCCTCCAAGCTCCAGTCCTTCATCTTCGCCAACGCCCCCGCCGGAGGAGGTCGTTGTGGAACTGCCAAACTACGGCCCCGCGCCCGAACTGGAAAACGAAGTCTGGCTCAACGTGGACGGCCCCCTGCGCCTGGCCGATCTGCGCGGCAAGGTGGTCGCGCTGGAGATGTGGACGTTCGGTTGAATCAATTGCCAGCGCGTGATTCCCTCGTTGAGGGAATGGCACTACAAGTACAAAGACCAGGGGCTGGTGATCATCGGCAACCACTACCCGGAATTCAACTACGAGCGCGACCTGGACAACCTGAAAGAAGCCATTGTCCGTCTGGACGTGCCCTACGCGGTGGCGCAGGACAACGACCGCAAAACCTGGGGCGCGTACAACAACCGCTTCTGGCCCACCCTCTACCTGATCGACAAAAACGGCAACATCCGCTACCAGCACATCGGCGAGGGCGCCTACGCGGAAATCGAAGCCGCCATCGTCGCCCTGCTCAACGAACCGTATCCGTGAAGATCAGGGAGCAGCCGGCAAGTGGAAGGACGCCCCCCACTCTCCATCCTTCGACTTCGAGCGGCCGGAGTTCGGTACGAACTCTCCCCGCCCTTCGCTCAGGATGCAATCCCCAATACCCAGTTACCTAATATCCAATATCCAATTCCCATCCTTCGACTACAGGCTCACTCCGTTCGCCTTCCGCTCAGGATGTAATTACCCAGTTACCCAATTACCCAATTACCAATACCCACTACCCCCCAACCCAAACCATGATCAAAATCCCCCCCTCCGAAATCACCCCTGAACACGTCTACCTCAACCGACGGGCGTTTTTGAAAAGCCTGGGCGTGGTCTCGACCGGCGCGGCTCTGCTGGCCGCGTGCGCACCTTCTACCACCTCCGCGCCAGACGCACAACCCTTCGTAGACGACGGCCTCCCCCCCAGCGCCAGCGCGGACACCGACGAACTGGGCGACCCGCTCAACTCGTTCTTCGAAATCACCAACTTCAACAACTACTACGAATTCTCGATTGACAAACAAAAGGTCGCCAGCCTCTCCAGAGATTTTGCCACCTCACCGTGGACTGTCCAGGTGGGCGGGCTGGTGAACAACCCCAAGACCTTCGATATCGACGATCTGCGCACCATGTTCGACCAGGAAGAGCGCATCTACCGTTTGCGCTGCGTCGAAGGCTGGAGCATGGTGATCCCCTGGCTGGGATTCCCGCTCGCCAGGCTGCTGGAGGTGGTGCAACCGAAGGCCGCGGCCAAATACGTGCGCTTCGAGGCCCTGCTCGACCCGGCACGTATGCCCGGACAAAGATCCCGCTGGTATGACTGGCCCTACGTTGAGGGGCTGCGTCTGGACGAAGCCATGCACGATCTGACCATCCTGGCGACCGGCCTGTACGGCAAGAACCTGCTGCCTGCCAACGGCGCGCCCCTGCGCCTGGTGGTGCCCTGGAAATACGGCTTCAAGAGCATCAAAGCCATCGTCAAAATCGATCTGGTGGAAGAACAGCCCGTCTCTCTCTGGATGAAAGCCGCGCCCAACGAATACGGCTTCTACGCCAACGTCAACCCGGAAGTGCCCCACCCGCGTTGGTCCCAGTCCACCGAACGCCGCATCGGAGAATTAGGCCGGCGCCCCACCCTGATGTTCAACGGCTACGCCGAAGAAGTCGCCCACCTCTACGAAGGCATGGACTTACAGGTGAATTACTGATAGGACTTGAAAAGTTGCACCCAGACCTCACAGGTCTCAAAGCGCATGGAGATGCCCGGATGCAATCTATTTTGGGTAAAATCTTCCTGCATCGTGTGGTAGTAGACCTGTGAGGTCTCAACTGCGTAAGTACTGTTACTGAATCACTCTACTTCCTACGTTCCCCCCTCCTATGCCCCGCAACAGACAACGCCACCTCCCTATCCTGCGCATCCTGACCCACGCGGGCGCGCTCCTCCCGCTCGCCCTGATCGTGTTCGACGCCTTCACCCGCGGCCTGACCGTCAACCCCATTCAGGATATCACCTTCCGTACCGGCAGGGCCACCCTCAGGCTGTTGGTGCTCACGCTGGCCTGCACCCCGATCTACACCTTGTTCAAATACCCCCCGGTGCTCAAAGTGCGGCGCACCCTGGGGTTATACGCCTTCTTCTACCTCAGCCTGCACCTCTCGATCTTCATCTTCGACAACGCGCTGACTTTTGACTACCGTTTCAACCCCGCATACTTGCAAGAAGCCATTTTCGAGAAACGCTACGCGCTGGTGGGCTTTTCTGCCTTTCTGGTCTTGCTCCCGTTGGCGATCACCTCCACCAAAGGCTGGCAGCGGCGGCTGGGCAAAAATTGGAAACGGCTGCACAAAGGCGTTTACCTGGCGATCCTGCTGGGAATCGCCCATTTCACCTGGGTGGTCAAATCGGACGTGCGCCGGCCCCTGGCGTGGGGCGCGGTGGTGGTCATCCTGCTGGCCCTGCGGCTGCCGGTGGTCAAGGCGTTTTTCCGCAAATTTCCCCCTGGTTCGAGAAAACGCGGCCCGGCAGCCCGGTTGTTGGCCGCCAAAGATTCGGTCAAAAAACTCCCCTCTTCGAGCAACTGATCACCTGTCGGTGGTATAATCAGCCCACACACGACCGGGGCCAGCAGCTTTTTCTTCAGGAGGCTGCTTCTTTTGTTTTTTAACCCTTAAAAATTCTCCGGCGCGGCGGCTCCGCGCGGCCGGTAAAAGGGAGAATCACGTTCAATGGACTTACACGAGTACCAATCCAAGAAAATTTTTTCCAAATATGGCGTCCCGATCCCGCACGGGAAAGTAGCGGCTACCCCCTCCGAAGCCAGAGTGATCGCAGATGAAATGGGTGGCCGCGTTGTGGTTAAAGCACAGGTGTTGACTGGCGGCCGCGGCAAAGCAGGCGGCATCAAAATCGCCGACTCCGCGGAAGAAGCCGAAAAGCTGGCCGCAGAGATTCTGGCGATGACCATCAAAGGACTGCCGGTGCGTAAAGTGCTGCTCGACCCGGTGGCGAACATCACCAGCGAAATCTACCTGGGCATTACCAACGACCGGGCGGCGCGCAAACCCGTTCTGATGGCCTCCTCCGAGGGGGGCGTGGACATCGAGGAAGTTGCCCGCCAAACCCCGGAAAAGATCATCCGCACCCACATCGACCCCTGGATGGGGCTGCGCGTCTACCAGGCGCGGGACGTGGCTATCGGGATCGATCTACCGCGCGCCTACTGGAGCGAATTTGCCCGCATCGCCATTGCCCTGTGGAATGCGTACCGCCACAGCGACGCCACCCTGGCCGAGATCAACCCGCTGGTCATCACCGGCGAAGAGCAACTGTTGGGCGTGGATGGCAAAATGTCCATCGACGATAACGCCCTCAGCCGCCATCCCGATCTGGCCGAGATGCGCGACCTGGACGTGGAGAAACCCTCCGAAATCGAGGCACAAAAATACGGGCTTTCGTTCATCGAGCTGGAGGGCAATATCGGCTGTATGGTGAACGGGGCCGGGCTGGCCATGACCACCATGGACATCATTAAACTGCACGGCGGCGAACCAGCCAACTTTTTGGATATTGGCGGCGGCGCGGGCGCGGAGAAAGTGGCCGCCGCGCTGCGCATTATCCTGGGGGAGAAAAATGTGGATGCGATCCTGATCAACATCTTCGGCGGCATCACCCGCTGTGACGATGTGGCACGCGGCATCCTGGCGGCCATGGAACAGGTCGAAGTCAAGGTGCCGATGATCGCCCGCCTGGTGGGCACCAACGCCGAACAAGGCCGCCAGCTTCTGGCCGAGGCCAACATGATCACCGCCGAAACCCTGACGGAAGCCGCCCAAAAAGCCGTCGCCGCGGCGAAAGGAGCCTGAACGCCATGAGCATTTTGATCGACAAAAACACCCGCCTGGTCGGCCAGGGGATTACGGGCCGGCAGGGGCTTTTTCACGCCCGCCTGATGCAGGCCTACGGCACCAACCTGGTCGCCGGAGTCACCCCCGGAAAAGGCGGCCAATGGATTCTGGACGATAAAGTGCCGGTTTTCGACTCGATGAAAATCGCGGTAGAGGCCACCGGCGCCAACACCAGCGTGATCTTCGTCCCGGCGCGCTTCGCGGTGGACTCGATCTACGAGGCCGCGGACGCTGGCGTTGAACTGATCGTCTGCCTGACGGAATGGATCCCGATTCTGGACATGATGCGTGTGCGCGCCTATCTCGACCAAAAGGGGGTGCGGCTGGTGGGGCCAAACTGCCCCGGTATCATCACGCCGGGCGAGGCAAAAGTGGGCATCATCCCCGGCGACATCGCCATTCCCGGCAACGTCGGCGTGGTCTCCCGCTCGGGAACGCTGACCTACGAGGTGTTGTACGCCCTCAAACAGGCCGGCATGGGGGCCAGCACCTGCGTGGGTATCGGGGGCGACCCGGTGCGGGGA
>JALUWE010000186.1 GCA_027019845.1 Anaerolineales bacterium
CGATCTCCTCCCGGTAATTAGGGTTCATGATGATCACCACCTCGGGCCGGTATTGGCGCAAAAATTCCGGCGGGACGATCTCCTGCCCCAGCCCGACCACGAATTTCCCCTGTTTGCGCGGGTTGATGTCCACAATGTAGGCGATCTGTTCGGCTTTGAGCACGTTGAGGAAGGTGTTGCCTTTGGAGCCGGCCCCCCAGGTGACCACGCGGCGGCCCCCCTCTGCGAAGCGGGACAGCCGCGCCCCCCACTCGTTCACCTTCTGGCGGTAATTTTGGGCGAACTGCTGCACCGCGGCCGCCATCTCCGCGGGGTCGGGCGCGGGGAAGCCGCCGGGCCGCTTGCTCTCCAGCGGGGAGGCCTCGATGCCCAGAAACTGGCCGCCAAACCCGCTCTCCAGGTGGTGGATTTTGAACCCGTTGCGGCTGAAAACGCGGTGCAGCGAGGCCGGGCTGAAGTACGAACAGTGTTCGTAGATGATGTCCCAGATGCCGAGTTCGCGCAGGGTGTACATCACGTTGGGGACTTCGAAGTACACCACGGTGTTGTGATTTTCCGCGATGGCGCGGCGCACCATGCGAACGAACGCGGCGGGCTGCTCGATGTGTTCGAGGACGTGGCGCGAGAGGATGAAATCCGCGCGGTGGTGGGTGTACTTTTCGGAGTAGAAATCCTGCACGTACTGGATGCGCCCGCCGAGGGTGTCCCGCTCGCTTTCGGGGACGTACGCGGGGTCGAAACCCAGGCCGCGGTTCCCCCCCCGTTCGCACAGCATGCGCAAAAAGTCGCCCTGGCCGGAGCCGAGTTCGATGATGGTTTTGCCGCGCAGGTCGTATCTCTCCACCAGCCGGTCGGCCAGTTTGCCCGCGAATTGCTGGAAACGCGGGGAGAAGTGCAGGGAGTTTTCGTAGTCCTGGGTGTAGGCCATCAGGCCGGGGTCGAAGGCCGCGTTGAAGAGGTGGCCGCATTGGCGGCAAAATGTCAGGTGAATGTCGCCTTTGGTGGCCTGGCGCGCGGCCTCGCGGCTGTCCCACAGCAGGTTGCAGTGCGCCGGAACCTGGGGGATGCGGAGCAATTCGGTGGTGTCGGGGGAGTGACAGACAGTGCAAGCGTTCATATTTGAGTTGTGTGGAGTTCGAGTTGGATAATTCGACCTTCAGCCTTCAACCTTCAACTTGCAACTTTCCACATGCGCCCGCAACCGCGCCACGTAATGCTTCAGGCTCATGTAGTCGTCGATGGTTTTGCGACCGTTTTTGCCCATGCGGGCGGCCTCTTCGGGGTGTGCCAGCAGGTATTCGATGGCCTGGCGCAGCGCGGCGGGGTCTTCCGGGGGCACGTACAGGCCGTTTTCGCGGTTCACGATCACGTCGGTCTGGCCGCGGGTCTGGGAGCAGATGATCGCCCGTTCCATGGCCATGGCTTCCAGCAGCGCGGTCACGCCAGCCTGGAAATCGTTTTCGTAGAGCGGCATAACCATGAACGCGCTGCGCGCGTAGACCGTGCGCAGGTCGTACTGGGTGAAGCGGCGCACGATCACGTTTTCGGGGATGGGGCGTTTGCGGGTGGTGTCCTCGCGTTTGGACCACGGGCTGCCCGCGGCGATCACCACTTGCACGTCCAGGCCTTCGACCGCGGCCATCAGGGTGGGGTAATCGCGGAATTCCAGCCCCACCGCGCAAATCAGGGGACGCCCGTCCAGTTCCAGTCCCTCGACCGTGTGCTGCGGTGTCACCTGATCGGGGTGGAAAAAGTCCGCGTCCACCATGAAGGGGGTGAACACCGCGCGCGCTTCCGGCACGTGCCAGCGTTCCCGGATGAATTTTTGCTGGAGCGTGGCGTAGCACAGGAAGCGGTCGATGTGGCTTTGGATGCCGAACCAGTCGAAGAAGAGCATCTTCTTTTTGACCGACAGGATGTGGACGATCATCAGGTGCTGCGGCCGCGGCCCGAAGTTCAGGAATTTGAGGAACAACGCCAGCGGGATGCCGACCTGTTCGCCGTCGGTGAAGATGACCGGGTAGCGTTTGCGCAGGCGGAAACAGGCCCAGGCCAGCATGAAGTCCGCGCCGAGGGTTTTTTCCAGCAGGCGGCCTACCGTTCCGGCGTGGGACCGCGCCCGGTCGTAGTCCAGCAAATCCGCGGGGAAGGCGCGCGCCAGGGCGACGTAATCGGCCAGGGGGCGTTCCCCGCGGGCGATCTGCGCCTCGATGTCGGGCGGGATGTGCCCGGAGACGGTCAGCAATACGGGGTTCATGCGCGTTGCCTCCGCTGTTCGTCCACCATGCTTTTGATCAGGCCCAGCAAACGCAGGGCGTTTTGTTGGGCGTCGAATCCCTCTTGGGCGACCCGCACAGCCTGCTCCCCCATCCGCAGGCGCAGGTCAGGCTGGCGGATCAACCGCTCCAGCGACTCGACCAGCCCGGGCAGGTCACCCACCCCGATCAGGAAACCGCTCTGGCCGTGGCGCACGATCTCCGGGATGGCGGCCAGCCGGGTGGACACCACAGGCAGCCCGGCCGCGGAGGCTTCGGAGAGCACCATGGGGAGCATGTCGCCCTGGGTGGGCAGGCAGAAGATGTCGGCGTCGAAGTAGAGCTGCTTGAGCTGCGGGCTGTTGGGCTGCACGTCGTAGTAGGCGAAGACGCCTGGTTCCGGGAGGACGGTATCGCGGGTGACCAGGTGCAATTCGATGTCCGGGTGACGCTCCCGCAGCGTGCGAAAGGCCTGGAGCAGCAGGTCGCCGCCTTTGCGCGCCAGGTTGCCGCCCACGAACAGGATTTTGACCGCGCCGCGGTGTGCTGTACGGGGCGCGGGGCGCAGCCACTCGGCGGTGTTCACGCCGGGCGGGATGACGGTGATTTTTTCAGGGGGCACGTGGTAGTCGTCCACCAGGCTTTTTTTGGCCCACTCCGACCAGGTGACCAGCCGGCGGGCGCGGCGGTAGCAGGTCTGGTTGAGGCGGAATTTGATGTTTTCCAGCCAGGGGGGATCGGTTTTGTGGGCGTAGAACTGGCCCAGCGAGTCGTATTGTAGGGGAGTGCCG
>JALUWE010000187.1 GCA_027019845.1 Anaerolineales bacterium
CTCGGAAAAGGCGGTTTCAGCGGACATGGGTATCGGTCGGATTTTTTGGGGTGCTCGACGCTTCCGACGGCTCTATCAATTTTGCTCTGTGCAGCAGGGTGTGTATGGCTGCGCGTATTTCAGAGAAGGTGGCGTGTGCAAAAGGACGGCGGGCTATCAAAATCACATCCCACCCTGGCGCAATCATGGGCAACAGGGGGCGGATAACCTCGCGGATGCGCCGTTTGGCACGATTTCTGTGTACCGCCCCGCCAATGCGTCGCCCAGCCGCAATCCCAAAACGGGAGGTATCCTGCTCGTTGGGATGAGCAATCAACACGATTAGCGGGTGGGCATACGATTTTCCATGACGCCGCACCCGCTCGAAGTCGGTTTTTCTGGTCAGGCGGTATTTGCGTTTTATTTACTCTTCCAGTTGATGCGCTTAACGTGATTGTTCATCTTGACGGCCAACTGGTGCCGGCCTTTTCGTCGGCGGCGTTTCAAAACTTTGCGGCCGTCTTTCGTAGCCATGCGGGCACGAAAACCATGCACGCGCACCCTTCGGCGGATTTTTGGTTGATAAGTACGCTTCGGCATTGGAAAACCTCTATGGTGATATTTCTGGATGAAGTGCCGAGCGATTATACCCTAAGGGATGCGATTTTGAAAGTGTAATTGTAAAGATATTCACAAAAATTGACTTGCAAAATCAGCGTCAGGCTTTAGAATATGTCTGCTCTATTGTACGCCCAAATTGCGCTCATGTAGCGAGTATCCAGGAGATTCTTATGCGAATCTTATGCGTAGATGTGGGAACCGGCACCCAAGACATCTTTTTGTACGATGCCCGATTGGATGTCGAAAACGGATTCAAACTGATCGTCCCCTCCCCGACGATGATCGTCCACCGGCGGATCAAGGCTGCCACCCGGCGGGGGGAGGCGATCTTGCTGACAGGCGTCACCATGGGGGGCGGCCCCAGCCATTGGGCCGCGGAAGACCACCTGCGGGCGGGCTTACGGGTGTATGCCACGCCGGACGCGGCCCGCTCTTTCAACGACGATCTCGACGAAGTGCAGGCCATGGGTATCCAGGTGATCGGCGAAGACGAAGCAGGCAGCCTGCCCGCTTCTGTGTTGCGCATCGAATTGAAGGATTTCGATTTCCAGGCCATCGCCCGTGCGTTCGAGGGGTTTGGCGTTTCCTTGAACAACCTTGCCTTGCTGGCTATCGCGGTGTTCGATCACGGCGCGGCCCCGCCTGGCTATTCCGACCGCAAATTCCGCTTCGAGTATCTGCACCGCCGCGTTCAGGAAGCCAACCGCCTGAGCGCATTTGCCTACCAGGCCGAACACGTGCCAGACATTATGACCCGGATGCAGGCCGTAGCGCGCTCGGCCGGGGTGGTGGACGCGCCGCTGATGCTGATGGACACTGCGCCGGCCGCGGTGCTGGGCGCCACGCTCGACCCCCGCGTCCAGGCCCGCCGGCGCGCCCTGATCGCCAACATCGGGAATTTTCACACCCTGGCGTTTCGCCTGGGGCCTGAGGGTATCGAGGGGGTGTTCGAGCACCACACCGGCCTGCTCGACCGCCCGAAAATGGAAAGTCTGCTTACAGATTTCGCCGACGGCCGCTTGACCAACGAATTCGTCTTCAACGACAAAGGGCATGGCGCGCTGGTCTACGCGCCCACCCCCTACCGGTTTCCGGCGGACGATTTTGGGGTGGCGGTCGTCGGGCCGCGGCGGGGTATGATGCAGGGTTCGCGTTTGCGCCCTTATTTCGCCGCGCCTTTCGGCGATATGATGTTGGTGGGCTGCTTCGGAATGCTGGCCGCGGCCGCGGACCTGTTCCCGGACATGGGGGAGGCGATCCGCACATCCCTGGCCCCCTCGCCGGAGGAGGGAACGCCTCCCTGGGAGGTAGCGTAATCGCGGCTTTGGCTTACGAAAACGCCCCCGCAAACCGGGGGCGTTTCTCTTTCAAGCGGAAGCGTTTATCGCCTGCGGCCAAACACCAGGCTGGCATAGTACAGCAATTGCAGCACCGCGGTGACCAGCGCGGCCACGTAGGTCAGGGCTGCCGCGTTCAAAACCGCGTTGACCCCGCGCAGCTCGTCTTCCCCGCGGATCAGGCCCGAGTTGACCAGCAGACGTTTGGCCCGCGCCGAGGCGTTGAACTCGACCGGAAGCGTTGCCAGGGCAAAGACCGCGCCGCCGGAAAAAATGATCAGGCCGAGCATCGCCAGGCCGGTGGCGTTGATCAGCAGGCCAATCAGGATGAAAATCCAACCCAAATAGGAGCCGATGTTGACCGCCGGCACCAGCGCGCCGCGCAATCGCAAGGGCAGGTAGCCCTCTTTGTCCTGCATGGCATGGCCGAGTTCGTGCGCGGCAATGGCCAGCGCGGCCACGGATTGCCCCCTTGCAACGCCCGGTGACAGGCGTAACACCTTGTTACGCGGATCATAGTGGTCGGTCATGTTGCCGGGAACCCCCTCGAGCTGCACGTCGTACAAACCGGCGGATTGCATCAATCGCTGGGCGGCCTGCGCGCCCGTAAACCCGCTACGGGCCGGCACGCGGCTCCATTTTGCATAGGCAGAACGCACGTACCATTGGGCCGCCAGCATCAACAGAATGGCAGGCAACATGAAGAGAAGATATGTCGGGTTATAGAACAGCCCAAATGGAGACAACATTTTCAACCTCCACGCTCGATTTCGTCATGGGTTAAGGAGCAGCTCAATGGCTTTGTCTAGCTGTGGATCGATTCCGGAGTTGAAATCTTCTTCCGTGATCTCAACATACACGTCCGGTTCAAGGCCAATACCGTGAATCAGCCGCTCTTTGGGCGTATACCAGCGGGCAATGGTCACCCGCACTGCGCCGTCTTCGGACCTCAGGGGAACCCAGTTTTGAACAGAACCTTTCCCGAAAGAAGTTGTCCCTACCAGCGTGGCTCGTTCGTAGTCCTGAAGCGCGCCGGCCACAATTTCCGAGGCCGAGGCGCTACCCTCGTTGATCAAGACTACCATGGGGATGTCGGTAGCCAGCCCG
>JALUWE010000188.1 GCA_027019845.1 Anaerolineales bacterium
CCAAAATTGGGGGGTTGCACCCCGGCATTTGCTCCCGTATAATCCCCTCATGGTGGAAAACGCCCCGCGCAACCTGCTGCTCCTGGCGCAATCCCCCCTGCTCATCCAGGCCATTTCCGCTCAGTTCCCACCCCACTCCGGTTGGAAAGCCCTGCCCCTCCCCTTACAGCCCGGACCCCAGGCTGCGCCCCTGCCCGCGCTGCTCACTGCGTTCGTATGCCGCAGCCCCAACACGCCTCTCGCTCCGCTCACATAGCCGCATGGACCAGGATGCGGATCAGGTCGGGCAGATAATCCACACCATTGGCGGCTATGCCCTCTAACAACTCGATTGGTAAGGTAAAATTCTCTTGGTAGGTCATGGTGTTACTCCTTTTCTTTCGGTTTATCACCTGAAGGACACACCAGACCCACCTCTCGGCGTAACAAGAATTTACAGAAAATAGTTTACACTAACAGTAAGACCACTCAGACCACCAGGAGACCGCATGTCCAAACACGATAAAAACAACCACGAAAACGAGGCGAAAAAGAAAGACCTGCCCGAACCGGAAGATAATCTGGTCGAGACGCAGCACTCGGTGGTCATCGGCGGGGAAGAAATCCGCTATACCGTGACCACTGGCACGATTGTGCTGAAGGAGGAGGGGGACCGCGAGAAAGAGTCCGAGGGCTACAAGCCCAAAGCCGAGATGTTCTTCATCGCCTACACCAAAGACGGGGTGGAGGACAAAACCGCGCGGCCGGTGACGTTTTCGTTCAACGGCGGGCCGGGATCGTCCTCGGTGTGGCTGCACCTGGGGCTGCTGGGGCCGCGGCGGGTGTACAACCTGGAAGACGGCTCGATGCCGCCGCCCCCATTCCGGCTGGTGGACAACGAGTATTCGCTGCTGGACAAGACCGATCTGGTGTTCATCGACCCGATCAGCACCGGTTTCAGCCGCGTGGTGCCGGGCGAAAAGGCCAAAGAGTTTCACGAGTTCCAGAAGGACATCGAATCGGTGGGGGATTTCATCCGGCTGTACACCACCCGCTACCAGCGCTGGACCTCGCCCAAGTTCTTGATCGGCGAGAGTTACGGCACGACGCGCGCCGCGGGGCTATCGGGCTACCTGCAGGAGCGGCACGGCATGTACCTGAACGGCATCATGCTGGTCTCAGCCATCCTGCACTTCCAGACCGCCCGCTTCAACATAGGCAACGACCTGCCCTTCATCCTGTTTTTGCCCTCCTACACGGCCACGGCCTGGTACCACAAACGGCTGCCCCAGGCGCTGCAGGCGGATTTGCGCAAAACGCTGGACGAGGTGGAGAGGTTCGCGGCCACTGAGTACGCGCTGGCGCTGTTCAAAGGCGACCGGCTGTCCCCTCAGGAGCGCAAACGCGTGGCGCGCAAACTGGCGCGTTACACCGGCCTTTCCGTGGACTACATCGAACGCACCCACTTGCGCATCTACGCGCAGCGTTTCTTCAAAGAGTTGCTGCGGGAGGAAGGCCGCACCGTGGGCCGGCTGGACAGCCGCTTCACGGGAATCGACCGGGATTCCGCCGGTGAGACCATCGAGTACGACCCGCTGATCACCCAGATCATGGGCACCTACACCGCTACCTTGAACGATTATGTGCGCTCCGAGCTGGGGTACGAAAGCGACCTGCCCTACGAAATCCTGACCGGCAACGTCTGGCCGTGGAGCTACAAAAAGTTCGAGAACGAATACGTGAATGTGGCCGAGACCCTACGCAAGGCCATGACCATCAACCCCTATCTCAAGGTGTTCGTCGCCAACGGCTACTACGATTTGGGCACCCCCTACTTCGCCACCGAGTACACCTTCGATCACATGCAACTGGACCCCAGCCTGCGGGACAACGTGACCATGGCGTACTATGAGGCCGGGCACATGATGTACATGCACCTGCCTTCGCTGGTGAAGATGAAAGCCGATCTGGCCGCGTTTTTAGAGGGGGCGTTACCCCCCGCCGGTTAGCCCTCCGGTTGAGGCATTCCAGGCGTGAGGGCCAACTGCTCCCCCTGAAGGGTGAGTTGGATAGCGTCGCGAAGCACATTCTGATACATGACGAACCCCCGCATCTTTTTCCAGCGTTCTTCGCCGATCACTCTGGGGCTGACCAAAACGTCATACTCCAGCGAAACATCCGAAGCTATGTCGATCATTCTGCGCCGCATATCCCGATCTTCTTTGGCCACAAGGATGAGTACATCTATATCCGAATAGGGTTCGCTGTCTCCGCGCGCTTTGGAACCAAACAACATGATCTGGCGAATCCGGGCAGGAAACGTCCGGCGCAATATGGCGACGTATTTCCGAAGGGCCTGAAATTCTCGCTGCGTCAACTTCCCGCCTGTCAGAGCCATCCTTTTTGTTTCAGCCATCGTTCCATCTCCATAACAAATCTGGTAGCATCTCCTAGATGAGTCTGCACTTCTTCCCGCGTCCAGGAGGCTTGCAGTTCGTAATCTCCTTCACGGCGACCTTCCAACATTCGGCCATAGATTTTGCTGTATTCGGGATCGATCAGACCGGTCTTGACAAAATATTGCCGGAATAGGCTGATAACCCCGCTGTGTTTGCTACTGGACAGCTTTTTGGTAATCAGCAAGGCGTTCGCGGCGTAGAAAACGGCATAATACGCGCGGTTGACCGCCGAAGTGTAAAAATCGTTGTCCAGCAACAGTTGGGCGACTTTCAGCATTTCGCGGGCGTTTTCGATGTGGAGAGCAATTTCTCGACGTTGGGTTGGTTCCATCGCATCTATTTTATCATTTTCAAGGTAACATGAATCTGCAAACCATCCGCTCCCACTGCCTCTCCAAACCCGGCACCACCAAAGAGCGTCCCTTTGGGCCGGAGGTGCTGGTGTTCAAGGTGATGGGCAAGATGTTCGCGCTCACGCAGGATGGGGACCAACCGGAGAGCATCAATCTGAAGTGCGACCCGGGCAAAGCCCTAGCTCTGCCTTGCATGGCGCAAAGAGGAATAGAAAAATGGAAGGAATTGAAACCTGGATAATCGCCCTGGGATTCATCGGTTCGCCTATTTATTTCTTGTACCTGTGGCAAAACCATGGGCCGCCACGTGGGGGACAATGGATGAGCAGGATGGAAGTTACGAAAATGCGCCGGGTGATGGCGTTTGTTTTTGGGATATTTTCCCTCTTGGGAGGAATTTTATCATTGCCTGGAATACTTGCTATTGTTGGGATTGTGATAGCTGCTGTTTTGTTTGCGTACACGATAGGAGGAAAGCGAACACTAAAGATGATCCCGGGTTGGCGCAAGTACTACGATGATTCAGGCGAATAGTCTCCTATTTGGTGACATGCCCGCCCTCAGCATCCAGAACATCCACAAAACCTTCGGCACAACCCGCGCGCTGAACGGGGTCTCGTTCGAGGTGAGGCGCGGGGAGATCGTGGCGCTGCTGGGGCCAAGCGGCTGCGGCAAGTCCACCCTGCTGAACGTGATCGCGGGGCTGGAAACGCCGGATGCAGGCGATGTTTTGTGGCAGGGCCGGTCGCTGGCCGCGGTGCCGCCGCACAAACGCGGTTTCGGGTTGATGTTCCAGGATTACGCCCTCTTCCCGCACATGAACGTGTTCGAGAATGTGGCCTTCGGGCTGCGGATGGGTGGGCTGCCGCCGGAGGAGGTGCGCTTGCGGGTGGGAGAACTGCTGGAACTGGTCGGGCTGCCCGGGTTCGAGAAGCGGGATGTGGACACCCTCTCCGGCGGGGAACAGCAGCGCGTGGCGCTGGCGCGTTCGCTGGCCCCGCGGCCGCGGCTGCTGATGCTGGATGAGCCGCTCGGCGCGCTGGACCGGGCGCTGCGCGAACGCCTGCTGGACGAATTGCACGACATTTTGCGCCAGCTCGAACAGACCGCGCTGTACGTCACCCACGACCAGGAGGAGGCCTTCGCGCTGGCGGACCGGGTGGTGGTGATGCGCCAGGGGGAGGTGGAACAGACCGGCACGCCGCAGCAAATTTACCGGCAGCCCGCCTCGCCCTTCGTGGCGCGCTTTCTGGGGTTTGGCAACCTGCTGGGGGGACGGCTGAAGGCCCGGGACGGGGGGGCGGTGCTGAAGACCGGGCTGGGCGACCTGCCCTTGAACCGCGACCCGGGCCGGCCCGGGTCCGCGCCCCCGGTCGTGATCCTGCGCCCGGACGCGGTGCATCCCGCCAGGGGGGGCGAGTCCTGCCAGTTCGAGGCGGTCGTGCGCGAGAAATCGTTCCGCGGCAGCACGCTGCGCGCCTGGGTGGAGGCGGGGGGGCTGTCGCTGCGCTTCGATTTTCCGGCCAGCGTGGAACTGCCCCCGGTTGGCGAACGGGTACGCCTGGGGTTCGAGCCGTCCGAGGCGTTGCTGGTGTTCTGGCAGGGATGAGTATCGTGAGAGCTTACAGACCTTCGACCTTCGACTTGCTTGACCATCTGTACATGCGGATATAAAATGGGCGTGCGAATGAGGCAATATGCAGATGGAAAACACAACCTGGAGCGTTTGGGCCGAAATGTTGCAGCGGTGGGGACTGCGGGGTTTTGCTGCCTGGCTGTTGGAAGCCGCCAGCCCGCTCAACGTTGTGGGCGCGCAGCTGGTGTACGTAGGCCAGCCTTTTCTGGAAGTATTCATCCCCGGCAGCCACATGAAAGCCCTGGCCCAGATGTTGGAAGAACCACGCCAGACCCAGGCCTTCATCCGCTACCTGCAAGAGGAGAATTGAATTGGACCTGGAAAGCATTACCGACTTGCTGGGTATTTTCCTGGTGATCGTCTTTTTCGGGTTGGTGGTGATGTTCGCCATCCTGGAGCGCGGGCGGAAAAGCCGCAATTTGCGCCGCATCGATGCTTTTGCACAGTTGCGCCGCGCCATTGGCATCGCGGTGGAGGATGGCGCGCGGCTGCACGTCTCGTTGGGGAGGGGGGATGTCACCGGGTTGAACAGCGCGGCGACGTTCGTTGGCCTGTCGATTTTGGGGCGCATCTCGCGCACTGCCTCGATCAGCGACCGCCCGCCGGTTGCTACCAGCGGGGATGGCGCCGTCGCCATTTTGACGCGCGATACCATGCGCGGCGCGTATCGGGAGGTCGGCGCGGGCAGCGAATACCATCCCGCAGTTGGCCGGTTGACCGGGGTGACGCCGTTTTCATACGCCGCGGGGGTCATCCCCATCATACGCGACGAAATGGTCTCCGGCAGCGTGCTGATCGGCCATTTTGGAAGCGAGGTGGCTTTGATTACCGATGTGGTCGAGCGCAGTGATGGCTTTTCGCTGGCCGGGACCGATAGCCTCCCAGCCCAGGCAATCCTATACGCGACGGCTCAAGAGCCTTTGATAGGCGAAGAACTCTACGCCGGCGGGGCATATCTTCGAGCGGGACGGATGCACGTTGCCAGCCTGAGAGCGCAGGATGTCCTCCGCTGGCTGATCGTCGCCGCCATTGTGATCGGTGGCCTGTGGAAACTGGTACAGGGTTTTTGACGTGAGACTAAAATTTCCGATTTTTTCCGCCGCGGTAGCGGTTCTCTCCGGGCTGATCGTCTTGTTTTTTTACTTTTTCCCTCCCCTGGGGGCGTTCGATTGGCGCGCCACACTGCTGCAATGGGCTGCCAGCCTGACCGCGGTGGCTTTGCTGGTGGGTGTGCTCAACCTGGCTTCTGTCCATCTGGGCAAGCTGAACGACGAGGGGGCCAATCCCTTGTATAGCGGTGTTTTGTTGATCGCTTTGGTGGTCACGTTTTTACTGGTGCTGGTGATGGGCCCGGTTTCGGAAACCGGTCAGTGGGTGTTCAATTACATTCAACTGCCCATCGAAACCAGCCTGATGGCTGTGCTGGCCGTCAGCCTGGCATACGCCAGCGCCCGTATGCTGCGCCGCCGCCCAACGGTTTTCACCCTCTTGTTCATTGGGACGGTTCTGATCGTATTGCTCGGATACAGCCCGCTGGCAACCGCCCAACTCCCCTTGATCAGCGAACTGCTCGTCAGTTTGCAAGCATGGGTTGCGCAGGTGCCTGCCCTGGCCGGGGCGCGAGGCATCCTGTTGGGTGTTGCGCTGGGTACAATTGCGACTGGTTTGCGCATTCTCATGGCTGCAGATCGGCCCTATGGTGGATGAGATGTCAGAAATTCATTGCCCCATGTGCAGCAAACCCAACCCCGAACACCTGGAGACCTGCCAGCATTGCGGCGCGCGGCTGACGCCGTTAATCGCTCCCACACCTCAGGAGGAACCCCAGGCGCGGCCAGGGGGGGACTCTCAAGAAGATGCCCTGAGCTGGCTGCGTTCTTTAGGGGGGGAGGAGACCGCTGACGCAGAAGATCAAGAACCGGTAGATGAAGGCGACTTACCAAATTGGTTGGCAGATGAGCGCAGCCCAGAGCTTGCCTCGCTGGATACCATTCCGTATGGCGAACTGCCGCCCTGGCTGCGCAGCGATCAGCACGCTTCCGGCGAGGAACCCTCCTCAGAACCCGGTGAAGATTGGTTGGCCGATCTGCGGGGGGAAAAATTGGTGGATACCGGCAGCTTATCCGATGAAGGCGATTGGGGCGACGCCAGCCAGCCAGAGGAGTCACCACCCCAACAAGACCAACCAGCGCTCGAGGGGGACTGGCTCTCCGACATGCGCGGGGAACAAAAACCGTCCGATAGCATCCAACTGAACGACAGCGGAGTCTGGGCCGACGAAGAAACCCCGGATGCGGAAGAAGCCTCCCCGCCAGAGGAGGTTCCACCCTGGCTCAAGGAGGCGTCCGCCAGCACGACCCAGCCCCCCCCCGAAGCAGAGTCGCTGCCCGACTGGTTGAAAGGGGAAGAAGATGCGGCTGCAACAAGTGATTGGCTGGACAGTTTAAGCACAAAACTGGGCGATACGTCCTCCGCTCCCCCGCTGGAAGAGCCAACCCGCCCCATCCCTGCCTCCCAACTGCCCGATTGGCTGCGCTCGGAGGAGGAGAGCGCAGTTCCCGACCAATCGGACGACCTGGCGGATTGGCTTTTGGACGATTCGCCTGCGCCTTCGTCGGCCCCCACGGATTCGGTGGATTGGCTCGATTCTCTCGAAGACGACGAGACCATTTTGCTGTCCACTTCTCAAGAGCCTGCCGCACCGTCATCTCCGCCAGGTGATGTGGACATTCCCGAGGAAGACGTTCCGGATTGGCTGGCGATGCTGGATGAATCCAAAAATGGGGTGGATGAAAAAGAACCACAAGCCGATCCCGATTGGACACAGACAGCCGAGGAGGAGCAGCTACTAGAAGAAAGCATGGACGAGATGGGGGCCCTGACTCTGGACGACGAAGACTCGCTGGTGCTCGAAATCCGCAAAGGAGAAATGCCCGATTGGCTCGAAAGCCTGCAATCGCGGTCTGGCATTACCATCGAAGAAGAACCGGACCTGGGCATAGAAGACGAAGCACTCCGCTCCTGGGTGACGGGTGAGCTGGAAATGAGCATACAGGAGGGAGAGGAGATGGCGGCAGAAACCCAGGCCGATGATGATCTGCCAGCGGGGGAGCTTCCCGACTGGGTGCGCGCTATGAGGCCGGTGGATGGAATGGAAGCGGGAGTTGCATCCGAGTACACCGAAGGCGAGGTGGAGCGGGTTGGCCCGTTGAGCGGGTTGCGCGGCCTGCTCCCCGCTGAACCCGAGGTGGCGCGTCCCGGTAAGCCATCCGAACAGAGCACGACGCTGCAAATTTCTGCCAGACAGCGAGAAAACATAGCGCTTTTGAGCACCCTGATAGCGGAAGAAGCCAAGCCACAGACAGCGGCGAAGGAGTCGATTCTCTCGTCCCAAAGGCTCTTCCGCGCGCTCATTGCCGGGGTATTGATCCTTGCAGTTCTGCTTCCCATCGTAGGGGAAACGGCACTCATCCCCTTCCCGCTTCTATCACGGGAATCGACCATCGTGGCGCAAATGATCAACCAATTGCCTGATTCGGCGCCGGTGCTGGTGGTCTTCGACTATGAACCCGGGTTCAACGGCGAGTTGGAGGCCGCGGCTTCTGTGGTGGTTGACCACTTGATGTTACGGGGTTCACGGCTCACACTGGTCTCATCCAACCCCATCAGCCCGCTTCTCGCAGAGCGGCAGATAGCCTTCATCCAGGAAGAACATCAATACACACCCGAAAAACAGTACACCAACCTGGGCTACATCCCGGGTGCAGCCCCAGGATTATTCAACTTTGCCCGCGCTCCACAAAAATCCGTCTTTTTGCCTTTCGACGGCCAGTTCGTTTGGGAACTGATCTTCGATGATCAGGATGTCTGGCAGCAGCCCGCCTTGCAGGGAGTTGCCTCCCTCAAAGATTTCGGGATGACCGTTGTGGTTACCGACGACCCCGACACGGCCCGCATCTGGATAGAACAGGTCGAACCGGCACTACGCGACAATTCGCTGGTCATGGTGCTCAGCGCGCAGGCGGCCCCCTTGGTGCAGCCCTATGTGGATTCCGCAGACCGCCAGGTGATGGGCACGGTTGTCGGCCTGGCGGGCGGAGTGACTTACGAACAATTCCAGGGACGCCCCGTAGTGGCAAGCAAGTATTGGGACTCGTTTGGTCTCGGTATTCTGGCCGCGTTGGGTTTGATCCTGGCAGGCGGCGGCTACAATTATTATTTGTTCTGGAACAGCAAACGGAGCAACCCAGAAGGATAAACACAACCATGACCTTTGCAGACTGGCCGGAATTAATCGGCACCGCGGTCGGGTTTTTGCTCACGATCATCGTATTGAGCTACCTGATAGGCGACAACCCGTTATTTCGTCTGGCTATTCACCTGTTCATCGGTGTCAGCGCGGGGTTCGTGGCGGCTGTCATCCTGCGGAATGTGATCTTCCCCAATCTGATTCAGCCCTTGTTCACACTGGCAAGCGGAGAGGTTTCGTTTGAGAACGCGCTTGTGCTGGTGCCGGTAATTTTGAGCCTGCTTTTGCTGACAAAACTATCCGCCAATTTGGGGCGCGCCGGCAACCTGCCGATGGCTTTTCTGGTCGGCGTGGGGGCAGCAGTGGCAATTGGGGGCGCAGTGACGGGCACGCTCTTTCCGCAGGCGGAGACCTCCATGAACGTTCTGGATTTGAGCCAGGTCGACTTCCGGGACCCTGCTGCCGGGCTGTCCGAGGTCGTGCTCGCTCGCCTGGTGGTGTTTGTCGGCACGTTGTCCACCTTCATCTTTTTCCATTTTGGTACGCGGCCCGCTCCAGAAGGCCCGCCAGCACGCAGCCCCTGGATCGAAAGCATCGCCCGGATTGGGCAGGGGTTTATCGCGGTTACGTTTGGGGTGATGTTCGCCGGGGTGTACATGGCCGCCCTGACCGCGCTGATCGAACGGCTTTACTTTTTGTGGGCTTTCGTGACATCTTTCTTTTGATTTATGGAAACCACCCATCCCGAACCCGATTCTCTGCTGGCCATCGATGTAGGTTCGTCCACCACGCGGGCGATATTCATAGATGTCGTCGAGGGCGGCTACCGTTTTGTGGCGGCTGGCGAGTCGCCGACCACGCTGGGCGCGCCGGTCAACGACGTCAGCGCAGGCATTCGCCGCGCGCTGGATCACCTGCAGGAGATCACGGGACGTTCCTTTTTGGATGTGGAGGGGCGTCTGATCGTGCCTTCCACCAACGAAGCGAGCGGGGTGGACGCGGTGGTCGCCACTTTCTCGGCGGGCGAACCGCTGCGAGTGGTGGCCGTTGGGCTGCTGGAGGACGTCTCCCTTCAGAGCGCGCAAAACCTGATCGCCACCACGTATGCCCGCGTCGAAGAAACCATCGGCATGAACGACCGCCGCAAAGTGGAAGAAAAAGTGGACGCCATTCTGCGCGTGCGGCCCGATTTGATCGTCATGGCTGGCGGAACCGATGGCGGCGCCTCAAAGTCCGTCATCAGGCTGTTGGAATCTATCGGGCTGGCTTGTTTCCTGTTACCCGATAATCAGCGTCCCCATGTGCTCTTTGCCGGAAACCACAACATCGCCGCGGAGGTCACAGCCGATCTGGCTGGATTTACACAGATACGCAGCGCGCCGAACATTCGCCCCAGCCTGGAACAAGAGAGATTGAGCGCAGCGCAAGGCGTGCTGCGAGAGCTGGTTCGTGACATACGAGTGAAACAAAATCCAGGATTACAGGAGTTGAACAGTTGGGTGAGTGGGCGTTTGATGCCCACAACCCAGGGATTCGCCCGCGTGATCCGTTTTTTCAGCCGGTATTATGGCTCCCAAAAAGGTGTATTGGGCGTCGATCTGGGGGCCGGTTCCACAACAGTAGTGTCCGCTTTCTCCGGCGAAACCAATCACCGCGTCTACCTCGACCTGGGAATGGGAACCAGCCTCTCGAATGTGCTCCACCACACCTCCATACCCAACATCGCCCGCTGGCTTGACCAGGAAATGGCAGAAAGCGATATCCGGGCGTATATTTTGCACAAAACCATCTACCCTGCCAGCCTGCCAATCACCAGAGAAGAACTCAGCCTGGAACAGGCCCTGGCGCGTGAAATTTTGCGCGCCGCGCTGAAAGAGGCGCGCAAACGGTTTCCCCCTCACGCGCCCCGTTCGCGCCCCGACCTGCTTCCCTGGTTCGAACCCATCGTCGCCTCGGGCAGCGTGTTGACCAACGCCCCCTCCTGCGGGCAGAGTTTGCTCATGCTGCTAGACGGCTTGCAGCCGAATGGGATCACAACCATCGTTCTGGACCGCCATAACCTGCTGCCTTCCATTGGGGCCGCCGCGGAGGTCAACCCTACGCTGGCGGTTCAAATCTTCGACACAGGCGCGTTTGTCAACTTGGGTACGGTGATCACCCCTATCGGCAAAGCCAAACCGGGCACCCCGATCTTGCGAATTCGAGTGACTGATGAAAGCGGGGAGGTGAACAAACTGGAAATCCCCTACGGTTCGCTGAAAAAAATCCCCTTACCGGTCGGGCGGGCTGCCAAACTGCGATTGCAGCCCCTGCATCGCTTCGACATCGGCATGGGCGGCGCGGGTCGTGGCGGCGAGTTGAACATCAAAGGCGGACAGTTGGGTATCATCGTGGACGCCCGCGGGCGGCCTCTCCAGCTTCCCGCCAAACCGGGCCAGCGACGGCAGATGCTTCGCAAGTGGCAACGGACTCTCGAGAGGTAGATCACCATGTTCGCTCCGGTTACGCACATCACCCCACTCACCACCGTTCGGCGCACCCGGCTCTTGCCTGTTCCTGGCGACGTGCTGGTGCGCACCGGCCAAACCGTTCGAGCCACCGAGGTAATCGCCACCGCCATCACCAGCCCCAAACACGTCATGATTAACGTAGCCCGCGGCCTGGGTCTCTCGGAGGATGAGGCGGACCAATACATCGAACGCTACGTGGAAGAAGAAGTGGTGGCAGGAGACGTGATCGCCACCCGCAGCGGTATTGGCAAACGGATTGTGCGCTCCCCCGTGGAGGGCACGATCAAATTGATCACCGCCGGTCAAGTGCTCGTTCAGGTGAAAAATGAACCGATCGAGCTGAGGGCCGGCTTTCCAGGCACGGTGGTGGAGTTGATTCACGAACGCGGCGCGGTCATCAGCGCGACAGGCGCGTTGGTGCAGGGGGTGTGGGGCAATGGCAAAATCAATTTTGGTTTGTTGAACGTGCTCGCCGATAGCCCCGACCACGTGTTGTCGCCCGATCAGGTCAACGTTGGCGTGCGCGGCGCGGTGATTATGGCAGGGCATTGTGATCAGGCGAAGACATTGCAAAACGGCGCGGAAAATCGAATACGGGGGTTGATTTTAGGCAGCCTCGCCCCTGAGCTGGTCTCCCGCGCTGCCAGGATGCCCTATCCGATTGTGGTGATTGATGGCTTTTATCGCTTGCCCATGAACGAAGTTGCGTATAAACTATTGAGCACCAACAACCAACGCGACGTGGCCCTGAACGCCGAGGCTTTTCAACCGCTCAAGAACTCGCGGCCAGAGATCTTGATCCCGTTGCCCGGCGGTGAAGACAGCGATGTTTCGCTGGCGAACAACGTTTTATCCCCCGGCCAACGGGTGCGTATCGTGCGTGCCCCTCACCGGGGTAAAATAGCCACCATAGAAGCAATTCTGCCGAACATCATTTTTTTTCCGAATGGTTTGCGTGCGCCTGGTGCCCGTCTCCGCCTCGAAAACGGCGACAGCATTCAAGCCCCGCTGGCCAACCTGGAAATCATTTACTAAGGAGTGAGGTATGTTAGACGACTTCGACGATGATGTCATGGACGATGAATTTGTCGATGAAGAAGACGAATTGCCCCCCGAAGAATCGGGAAATCGCACTTTCCTGATCGCGGTTGGAATTCTGGGGTTTCTGATTGTGGTTTCTCTGTTGTGCCTGGGCGGTGTTCTATTGTCGAGGTCCAGAGTCGGAGCGGATCGGGCGGCGAAGGAAACGGAAGCTGCCATCGCTTTTGCCCAGCAAACCCAGGTGGCCCTGGCTGCGCAACAGACTCAGGACGCAGCCGCCACCATGACCGCAATGCCAACCGATACCCCCATTCCAACCGACACCCCCACTCCGACTCAGGTCGTGGTCCAACCCACAGATACGCCAGAACCCACGCAAGACCCGCGCACCGCCACCGTCGAGGCTTTGCTCACCGAGGCAGCCGCATCCACCCCGGTGGACACGCCGACAGGCCTGCCCACCGCGTTGCCGGATACGGGCTTCATGGATGACGTGGGCGTCCCCGGCCTGCTGGGGTTGGCTGCCCTGGCTGTTGTCGTGATCTTCATCGTGCGCCGGCTGCGCGCTGCCACCGGCTAACCTCCAGGCCGATCACTTCCGAGCCACTCAAAAAGGCTTGCCCGTTTGAGCCGCTTCAACACGCAAAAAAAGCGGACTGTGTGTGCAGTCCGCTTTTCCGCTTTCAAACCAGCACTTGTTTGAAGATGCCGTCCGAATCGGGGCGAAAAGGGGTGACTCGCATGACGGCCTCCACGTTTAGCGGGCCGTAAATGTGGGGAAAGAAGTCGCCTCCCCCGTGAGGGGACACCCGCTCCTCTGCCGTGGTGCCGGGCGGGATGGGGGCTTCCCAGCGCACCTCCACGGCAACCCTTTCCGGGTCAATCCACAACAAAACCAGGTCGGGCACACCGCGGTAAAACGCATTCGCGACCGCCAAAACCTGATCGGGGCGCGAGCAGTGAATGAATCCCTCGGTTTCGAGCGAGGCAGCCCGGTAAAAGCCTGTTTTCCGGGCGTTTTCCCATTCCGAGCGCTGGCAAAGATGAACGATCATACCGGGTTCGAGTTGTAACTTGACAGGACTTACGCACTTGAAAAGTCGCACCCAGACCTCACAGGTCTCAAAGCACATGGAGATGCCCGGATGCAATTATTTTGGGCAAAATCTTCCTGCATCGTGTGGTAGTAGACCTGTGACCTTATTTTTGCGCAAATTCAAGGCATTTCTATTCAGTTAGTGCAAACACAGGCCGTTTCTATTCGGTTTCAATGGCCTAAACAGTACCTTTCTAAGTACAGCTGTGCGCTAATTCGTTCCTAGTT
>JALUWE010000189.1 GCA_027019845.1 Anaerolineales bacterium
ACAACGTGGGCTACCTGTTGCTGGTGGCCGGTCTCGATCTGGCTGTCAAAGCCATTCAGGACGCCATCGACACCGTGGGCTACGAAAACCTGACCGGCGCAGCAGTTTACGACGCGCTCGAGGCCATGGGCCCCTACCAGCCGCTGGACGGCGTGTTCCGGGTGGACTACTCCAACGGCGCGCGCTCGCCCCACGAAGCCCAAATCCGCATGATCCAGGGCGGCCCCGATGCCTTCGTCGTCATCCAGGACTGGACCCAAACCCCAGACCTGCGCCCCGGACAATAACACTCAAGACCTGTGAGGTCTCGAAGACCTCACAGGTCTGGTCAACCCTCAAGACCTGAGGTCTTGAAGACCTCACAGGTCTGGTCAGGTCGCAAGGTCTCAACCTCCGATGCTGCAACTCAACAACGTCGAAGTCAAATACCAGAACGTGATCCTGGTGCTGCGCGGCGTCTCGCTGGAGGTGCCGCCCGGCAAAGTCGTCGCGGTGCTGGGCGCAAACGGCGCGGGCAAAACCACCACCCTGCGCGCCATCTCCGGCCTGCTGCACACCCACGAGGGTCACGTCACCCGCGGGGGCATCACCTTCGAGGGCGAACGCATCGACCACCTGCCGCCGGAAGACATTGTGCAACGCGGCATCATCCAGGTGCTCGAAGGCCGCCGCCTGTTCGCCCATCTCACGGTCGAAGAAAACCTGCTGGTGGGCGCCATCAGCCGCGGGTACAGCCGCAGTCAGGTGCGCGACGATCTGGAACGCGTCTACCACTACTTCCCGCGGCTGAAAGACCTGCGCCGCAAGACCAGCGGCTACCTCTCCGGCGGTGAGCAGCAGATGCTGGTGATCGGCCGCGGGCTGATGTCCCGGCCCCGCCTGATGCTGCTCGACGAACCCTCCATCGGCCTGGCCCCCCTGCTGGTGCAGGCCATCTTCGAGGTCATCCAGCAGATCAACCGCGAAGACGGTATCCCCATCCTGCTGGTCGAACAGAACGCGCACATCGCCCTGGAAGTGGCCGACTACGCCTACGTGATGGAAAACGGCCGCATCGTACTCGACGGCCCGGCAGACCAACTGGCCGAAAACGAGGACATCAAAGAGTTCTACCTCGGCCTCACCCAGGTCGGCGAACGGCGTAGCTACCGCGACGTCAAGCACTACAAACGGCGCAAGCGGTGGTTGTGAGGGGAATGCCATCCTTCGACTACGAGCGAACGGCGTTCATCCGAACTCTGTCCGCCCTCCGCTCAGGATGAGGATGCCTTCCCCCTATCCCTATCCCTATCCCTATCCCTATCCCTATCCCTATCCCCACCCTTCGACTACACGCTCCCCCTCCGCTCAGGATGCAATCCCCAATTAACAATTAACCGTTCACAATTAACCATTCTCCACCCACCGGCCTCCAACCACAATGAACCTCCACACCTTCTCCCTCTACGACTTCATCCGCCACAACGCGGAATACGCGCCCGACGCGGCCGCGATCATCAGCCCCGACGGGGTGCAAACCCACGCCCAATTCCGCGCCAACGTGGACCGGCTGGCCGCGGGCCTGGCCGAACAAGGCCTGCAACCCGGCGACCGGGTCGCCATCCTGGCGCAAAACTCCCCCGCCTACCTGGAACTGATCGCGGCCTGCGCGCGCAACCGCGCCATCGCCTACCCGATCAACTGGCGGCTGACCGCGCACGAGGTGCGTGAGGTGCTCGCGCTGGCCGAGGCGCAATTGCTGGTGGTGGGCGAGGGACACCTGCCCCAACTGGAGGAAACCGACCCCGAACGCCTGCCGGCGCGCTTCTGGCTGGGGGACGCGCCCCCGGAGGGGTTCCGCCCCCTGGCAGACCTGTACCGCGACCCGGATGGTGTGCGCTTCCCCGACATTCAGCCCGCGGACCCGTGCGTGGTGATCTCCACCGCGGCGGTGGCGGGCGTGCCGCGCGGCGCGCTGCTCACCCACGCCAACTTCGTCTGGGCCGGCTACCAGCTGATCGCGGCCCTCGGCCTGACCGCGCAAGACCGGCATCTGGCCGCGCTGCCCTTCTTCCACATCACCGGTCTGGGGCTGTCGCTGGCCGTTATGCAGGCTGGCGGCGCGAACGTGGTGCTGCCGCGCTTCGACCCCGCGCTGGCCGTGCAGATGATCAACCGGCACACCGTCACCCTGCTGGCCGATTTCCCGCCCGTGCTCTCCATGCTATTGGATGCCCGCCAGCAGGCCGGGGCCAGCCTGGATAGCCTGCGCTACGTGCTCGGCCTGGACGCGCCCGACGTGATCCAGCGACTGTATGCCGAGACCCAAGCGCGCTTCTGGACCGGGTTTGGCCAGTCCGAAACCAGCGGGCTGGTCACGTTGCAGCCGGTGGACGAGAAACCGGGCGCGGCCGGGCGCCCCCTGCCCGTGGTGCGGCTGCGCTGCGTGGACGAGGACGGAAACGACGTGCCTGCCGGGCAGCCCGGCGAGATCGCGGTGCAGGGGCCGCTGGTGTTTGCCGGTTACTGGCGCGACCCGGACGCCACCGCGTTCACCTTCCGCCACGGCTGGCACCACACCGGCGACCTGGGCAAGCTGGACGAGGCCGGATACCTGTATTACGTGGGCCGCAAACCCGAAAAAGAGCTGATCAAATCCGGGGGAGAGAACGTGTACCCCGAGGAGGTGGAACGCGTGCTGCGCGAGCTGCCCGAGGTGGCCGCGGTGTGTGTGATCGGCGTGCCCGACCCGAAATGGGGCGAGGCGGTCAAAGCGGTCATCGAGCTGGCCCCCGGCGCGAACCTGACCGAAGAGCAGGTGGTCGAGGCCGTGGTGGCGCGCATCGCTTCCTACAAAAAGCCGCGGCAGGTGGCCTTTGTGGCCGCGCTGCCGCGCACCGAGGAGGGAAAGGTAGACCGGGCCGCGGTGAAGAAGAAGTGGGGAGGGGGGTGATGGGGGGGTAATTGGGTAATTGGGTAATTGGGTAATTGGGTAATTACATCCTGAGCGGAAGGCGAACGGAGTGAGCCTGAAGTCGAAGGATGGGTAATTGGGTAA
>JALUWE010000190.1 GCA_027019845.1 Anaerolineales bacterium
CGGATCTGGGAGTGGGGGCTGTACGCGGCCTGGGCCAGGGGGCGCCCGTCCGCGGCCCGGACGAGCACGGTTTCGCCCGCCTGGGGCTTGCCCTCGGTTTGCGCCACCGCGCCCGAAAATATCCACGGGTGGCGGCGTAACACGGATTTCTCACGGCCGGGTTTGAGGAGGATGGCGTTCATGGAGACGAAAAACCGGGTTTCAGGGCGAAACCCGGGGGCAAGATTTGGGGGGACGCGGATTAGGGTATTCAGTGGTCAGTATTCAGTATTCAGTATTCAGTATTCAGCGTTCTCAGCACCCTCAGCGTCCTCAGCGTTTCAGCGTTTCAGCGCTTCAGCGTTTCAGCGGCCTGTGCGGGTGTGCCTTGCAGGATGCCGAGCTTGTGTCCCGCGGCCTCCATCACGTTCATGGCGTGCTCGATTTCGTCGCTTTCGTGCGCCGCGGTGATGGTGGCGCGCAACCGCGCCAGCCCTTGCGGCACTGCAGGGGAGACCACCGGCAGCACGAAGACATCTTTTTGCTGGCACTCGCGGGTCATAGCAAAAGCCAGATCGTCTTGGCCGCACAGCACGGGCACGATGGCGGTTTCGGTTTGCATGGTGTCGAAGCCGCGCGCCTTGAGGCCGTCGAGAAATTGCCGGGTGTTGGCGTTGAGCTTTTCCACCCGCCAGGGTTCGTCCAGGATGACCTTGAAGGCCTCGTTGGCGGCCGCGGCCTGCGCGGGAGGCAGGGCTGCGGAGAAAATGTAAGCCCGGCTGGCATGGCGCAGGTAGTCGATCAGCTCTTTTTTCCCGGCCACATAGCCACCCACCGAGGGGATGGTTTTGCTCAATGTGCCCATTTTGATGTCGATCACACCCGGCATATCGAAGTGTTCTTCGATGCCGCGGCCGGTTTTACCCAGCACGCCGACGGAGTGGGCCTCGTCGATCATCAGCCAGGCGTTGTACTGCTGGCACAAGGCCACCATTCTGGGGAAATCGATGATGTCGCCGTCCATGCTGAACACAGAGTCGGCCACCACCAGTTTGGTGGCGTCGGAGGGGATGGATTTCAGGCGGCTTTCGAGAGCCGCCATGTCGTTGTGGCGGAAACGCACGAATTTGGCGCCCGACATCAGGCAGCCGTCCACGATGCTGGCGTGGTTGTATTTGTCCGAGATCACGTAGTCCCCGCGGCCCACCAGGGTGGAGATCACGGTCAGGTTGGTGGCATAGCCGGAGGAGAAGGTGACCGCGGCCTCTGCCCCGCGGAAATCCGCGATGGTTTCCTCCAGTTCGTCGTGGATGGTCAAAGTCCCGGCCAGGGTGCGCACGCCGTGGGTGCCGGTGCCGTATTTTTCGATGGCCTCTTGCGCGGCTTTGTTGATGCGCGGATGCCCGATCAGGCCGAGGTAGCTGTACGAGGCGTACATGCCCATTTCACGACCGTTGACCAGTACACGCCCGCCGCCGCGAATTTCCTGGATGGGCTGGTTGTAAAAATACAGTTGCTGCTCGGTGAGTTGTCGAACGCGGTTGACCATGTAGTGAATGCGTTTCACTACGTTGTCGTTTGCAGTCGCCAGATCCATGAATTGCTCCTTGCTCGAAGGTCACAAGTTGACAGTTGCGGGTCGCAGATCGAATGCGCCCCTGCTCTCTACTCCCTGACTTCCGGCTAAGTGTAGTCCAGCGAGGCGAGGCTGTCAACCATAACGGGTCATTTTTTCGAGGGCGGCTTCGTCGATGACGGGCACGCCTAGTTGTTGCGCTTTGGCCAGTTTGGAACCGGCCTTTTCCCCTGCCACCAGGTAATCGGTTTTTTTGCTGACCGAGTTGGTCACTTTGCCGCCGTGCGTTTCGATCAGTTCGCGCGCCTGGTTACGGGTCATGGAGGGCAGGGTACCGGTGATCACGAAGGTGAGGCCTTCCAGGGGGCGGTCGCCGGTTGGGGTTGGGGAGGGCTGGCTGACGGGCCAGACCCCGGCGGCTTTCAATTTGGCGATCAGCTGGCGATTTTTCGGGAGGCTGAACCAGTCCACGATGGCCTGGGCGATGTTGGGGCCGACGCCCTCGATGGTTTGCAGTTCTTCCAGGGTGGCCCGGCCAAGCGCGTCCAAATCAGGATAATGCCGCGCCAGGTCGTTTGCCATGATCGCGCCCACCCCGCGGATGCCCAGAGCGTTGATCAGGCGGCCCAACGGCCGGGATTTGGAAGCCTCGATGGCGGCCAGCAGGTTGTCGGCTTTCTTTTCGGCGAAGCCCTCCAGCGCGAGCAGGTCTTCGCGTTTCAGCGTGTACAGGTCGGCCACGTCTTTCACCAACCCTTCGTTGACCAATTGTTCGACGATTTTGATCCCCAGGCCTACGATGTCCATCGCGCCGCGCGAGACGAAGTGTTCGAGGTTGCGGATCAGCTGGGCCGGGCAGGCCGGGTTGATGCAGTAGTAGGCCACCTCGCCGGGGGGATTTTCGACCGGTTGGCCGCACACCGGGCAGGTGGCCGGGGGCGTGTAGGCGGGTGGGGGCGGGGTGGGCCGCGCGGCCACGATCGGGCCGATCACGTAGGGGATCACGTCCCCAGCGCGTTTGACGCGCACCCGGTCCCCGACGCGGATGTCTTTCTCCGCGAGGTAGTCGAAGTTGTGCAGGGTGGCCTGTTTGACGATCACGCCGCCGATCTCGACCGGTTCCAGCACCGCGTAGGGGGTCAGTACGCCGGTGCGCCCGACGTTGACGCGGATGTCGAGCAGGGTGGTGGTCACTTCCTGGGCCGGGAATTTGTAGGCCACCGCGCCGCGCGGGTCTTTCCCCACCACGCCCAAATCCTGGAACAGGGCATGGTCGTTGATTTTGATCACCATGCCGTCGATTTCGTAGTCGAGCGTGTCTCGTTTGGCGGCCCAGCTTTCCAGTACAGGGAGGACCTCGTCCAGGTTTTTACAGTGGTGCGCCTCCGGCACGGGGAAGCCCAGGCTGCGCAGGAAGGCGAGCGTGTCCCATTGGGTGGGTGGCAGCTCGCCCTCGCCGGTGACGATCTGGTAGACCAG
>JALUWE010000191.1 GCA_027019845.1 Anaerolineales bacterium
GAGGCGTGTTGGGGCTGCGGCATACGAACGCAGTGAGCAGCGCGGGCAGGGGCGCAGCCTGGGGTCCGGGCTGTAAGGGGAGGGGCAGGGCTTTCCAACCGGAGTGGGGTGGGAACTGAGCGGAAATGGCCTGGATGAGCAGGGGGGATTGCGCCAGGAGCAGCAGGTTGCGCGGGGCGTTTTCCACCATGAGGGGATTATACGGGAGCAAATGCCGGGGTGCAACCCCCCAATTTTGGGTATGGACGGGGGGAGAATCGCCGGTAGAATGAATGTTAGAAAGCGCCGCGGCATTTTCCTTGAGCCTTTGACGCGTGAAGGCTTCCCAATTCTCAACAAAGGAAAACAGGAGGTAGAATCATGTCGAAAAGGATTGCAATTGCCGCAGTTTGGGTGATGAAGGGAGGGTATCTAAGATGACAATCAAGTTCTCTACCCGAGTAATGTATGTGTTTCTATGTGCAAGTCTCATTCTATTGGGCACCTGGATTCCCTTCCCTGCCAATAATACTCTCGCCGCTGGGTGCTATGGTAGCTCATGTACTGGCCTCAACCCCCACACATTGGGATGTGATAACGATGCGAAAACAGGACCGTCAAAAACGGTAAGTGAGAATGGGGGACAGAATAAGGCTAAGGTCGAAAACCGTTATTCAGTCGTATGTAATGCGGAATGGGAAAGAACCAGAAACAAATCGTCTGGGTCCAGGTATGCAGCGGGTTCTATTAGGTATGGCTGCGCAAACTATTGCTACCATCAATCTGTATCTTCTCCGGGACCAATTTCATATAACCAGGTTGTATATACACCCATGATTGGACCTGACACTTATACGGACACACGTTCGTGTGGCAGAGTAGCAACGTCAGGGCCAATTCCGATTCCGATTCCATTGTCAAATTTTCGTTGCACTTTGGCAGGCTAAAGGATACAGGGCCATGAACAAGCTTGAACATCCACAACCAAAATCTCTTCTTTCCATTCTTTCGATACTCCTCCTGCTAGCCATCGCGGTCGCTGGCGGATTGGCGTTGCGCCCCTACCTGGCGGAGCGTCCCGCCCAAGCCGCGGATGTACTCCAAAGCGAACAGCGCGGCGTCCCCCCATCCCCGGCTGATTCTGCCGCCCAGCCGCAGCCAACGACTCGCTCCGCTGAGCCGGAGCCCTCCGGCCAGCCCCTCCCTGCCGCCAACGGCATCCAGGTTCAGAGGGTCAACGACACCGAAGTAAGCGCGGCCAACTTCCGCGTCCAGACGGACCCCGCTTCGGAGCAAAAGCAAGCCGGAGCAGATGTGTGCTTCGAGCTGCGCGACAGCCGGGATTGGGTCATCTGGGAGGCTTCCTTCCTGCTCGACGGGCAGGACATCACCGCAAACGAAATGTTCTCGTACGGAACGCTGCCGCTGGAGATCCGCGAGCCGCCCGTGGATGGGCAGCAACGGGTGTTTTCCTTCAAAGGCGGGCAGATGACCACGCGTTGGGAAGCAGCCCAGCCAGGCACGAAAGGGCGCAGGTGCGATTTCCTGTACTTCGATGTTCCGCCTGGCGCGAACTTTTCCCAGGTCACGATCATCGTAGAAACCCTGGCGGTCAATCCCCAAGAGGGGGAAGAATGTACCGCGGCCTATGCCGGCCGGATACAGCAGGAACTGGACAGGCTGGAGAGCGGTATCACGGTAGGGTGTGTGCTGGAAGAGTGGGAGGGCGGCGGCAGCGCGGGGGTGAGAATTGTGGACAAACCGGACTGGATGAGCCAGGGCGAGGCCGAAGCCATCATGTTTGCGCTGGTGGAAGACGTTTTCCTTGACCTTTACGGCATCCGCGGCCCCTGGGTGTTCACCTTCGCGCCGGAAGAATAGGCCTATCCTTGTTCAGTAGTCAGTGGTCAGTGGCCGGGGAAGTCGTTCAGGGAGAGGATGCCGGCGCGCAGGGCTGCCAGAACGGCGGCCATGGCGTTGGAGACGCCCAGACGGATGCACTTCATGCGCAATCTGCTGGCCCATGTGCCCCACAAAGACAAAAAGCAGGTGGCCGCCTGGGTGTGTACCATCTTTGCCCAGCCCGACCTGGAAAGCGCCCAGGCGCAACTGACCAAAGTCAAGAGTGAAGAGGAAACCTGACAGCCAATTCTTAAAAAACTCAGACCCGACCACACGAAACGATTTTACACCACCTGACAAGACGCTAACCCTACACGGGGAGTGCTGGAGGTGATGAACACATGTTATACGCTTACCTTTTACTTGCTCCTCTGTCCGTTGGCGGTGTTGCGTTGTTTCTGAAGGGACGCAAGCCGTGGCTCAAGGTAGCAGGCTTTATCCTGTTCGGCGTTACACTTTTCGGCTTGTTGTTTATTCCGATCATCGTGCGACAACCACCAAATTTTTAAGCGTACCTGCCGGATCGGATTGGCTATCGAATCCTGGCCGCGCCTCGCGCAAGCGGGCGCGGTTTTGCCTTTAATTGCGGTAGAATGTAGGCAGCTCTATAACCAGTATTCAGTATTCAGTGTTCAGTGTTCAGTAACCACCCAACCAAGAACCAACAAACCCATGAACCTCACCCTCCACATCAACCACACCGACCACCCACTCGACCTCCCCCCCCACACCACCCTCCTGCGCGCCCTGCGCGGCCTCGGCTACTTTGGCGTCAAACACGGCTGCGAGACCGGCGAATGCGGCGCGTGCGCCGTATTGCTGGACGGCAAACCGGTCAACGCCTGCGTGATGCTGGCCGCCCAGGCCCAGGGCCATCACATCGAAACCATCGAAAGCCTGGGCGAGCGCGAAGGCAAAGGCTGGCGCGATACCCGCGGCCTGCACCCTCTCCAGCAGGCCTTCGTCGAGAGCGGCGCCATCCAATGCGGCTACTGCACCCCGGCCATGCTGCTCACCGCACACCAACTGCTCGCCCGCAACCCCAACCCCACCGAGGCCGACGTGCGCGAGGCCCTCTCCGGCGTGCTCTGCCGCTGCACCGGCTACCTCAAACCGGTCCAGGCCGTGCTGCGCGCCGCCGCCCTCCTGCGC
>JALUWE010000192.1 GCA_027019845.1 Anaerolineales bacterium
CGGCAGAGTGTACGGGCGAAGGCCGAAAAGGGGATACCGCATCCTCGTCCCGCTGGGGGAAGGAGACGAACGACAGTTCATATTGAGCATCGCCATCTCTCTGGCGCACCAGATGAAGGGCGAGATCATCCCCTTGCAGGTCATCCAGGTGGCGGACCCGTTGGCAATCGAGGAAGGCCGCCGCGTGGCCCGCGAACGCAACACGCTGTTCAAATGGTCTACCCGCGCGGCGCGGAACGCGGGCATTCCCACTTACCCGATCACGCGGCTGGCGCGCAGTGTGCCGGATGGCATTTTGGAAACCGCGGCGGAGGAGCAGTGCGATCTGATTCTGCTCTCCTGGGACGTGACCGCCCGCAAGTCACGCGGGCAATTGGGCGCGGTGCTCGACCCGGTCATCCGCCGGGCGCCCTGCGATCTGGCTGTGCTGGCCTACCATCCACAGAGCACGCGCTTGAAGCTCGAGACAGGTCAGCCGGTATTCCAATCCAAACGCCTGCTGGTGCCCACCGCGGGAGGCCCCCACGCGCCGCTGGCAGCCCGGCTGGCGCTGTCCTTGACGCGAGAATACGATGCGGTTGTGCAGGCGGTCTATGTTGTGCCCGAAAATGCCGCGGAGGAGGTGTTACATCAGGGGAACGAACGTCTCCAGCAAACGTTCACAGCCCTGCGCGAGCAGGAAGCCTATCTGAGAGCCGGGGACGCGGCTGCCCACGGCGAGACCCCGCTGGAGGGCCAGGTGGTGGCGGCCAGCAATGTGGTAGAGGGCATTGTGCAAGCTGGTAAGAATTGCGATCTGATCTTGATCGGCGCGTCGGAGGAAAGCCTGATCGATCAGGTGTTGTTCGGCACCATTCCCGAACAGGTCGCCCAACAGAGCGAAACGCCGGTGTTGATGGTCAAACGTTTCCGGGGATTGCGGCGGTTCTGGCTGCAACGCATCTGGAACGTGTTTTATGAAGCGCTGCCCAAAGTTTCGCCCCCTCAGCAGGTGGTGGTCTACCGCCGGTTGCAGCAGGGGGCCAGCCCCAGCGTGGATTATTTTGTGCTGATGGGGCTATCGACGTTGATCGCCACGTTTGGCCTGCTGCAAAACAGTACTGCGGTGATCATCGGTGCGATGCTGGTGGCGCCGCTGTTCACGCCGCTGATGGCGTTGAGCATGGCGATTGTGCAGGGCGATGTGCGGCTGTTGCGCCTGGGGTTCGAGTCGATGCTGAAAGGGATCGTGGCCGCCATTGGGTTGGCGATTTTCATCACTGTGATTTTTCCCACAACCCCGCTGACCGCGGAGATCATCGCCCGCACGGAGCCGAATCTGCTCGATCTGGGGGTGGCGCTGGCCGCCGGGGTGGTGGGCGCGTACGCGGTGTCGCGCGAGGAGGTATCCGCGGCCCTGCCCGGGGTGGCGATTGCGGCCGCGCTGGTGCCGCCGCTGGGGGTGGTGGGCATCGGCCTGGGCATCGGGGATTTGAGCATCGCAGGGGGCGCCACCCTGTTGGTGGCGACCAACCTGATCGCCATCGCGCTGGCGGGCGCCATCACCTTACTGCTGCTGGGGTTCCGCCCTGCCGGGGTGCATTCGCGCCTCCAGCTTCGGCGGGGGTTGGGTACCGCGCTGGTGTTGTTCGTGCTGATCACTTCCTCTCTGGTGGGCATTTCCGTGCGCTCTTTTCGCACCTCGCAGACCAGCCAGGCCATCCAGCAGGCTTTGCAGGTAGCGTTGGAGAGCTATCCCGAACTGGAACTGACGAATTTAGAGGAGATTCGCATCCAAAACCGCGGCGACAGGCTGGAAATCACCGTGCCGGTATACGTGCACGGTGAGCCGCAGGCGGATGTGGCAACGGTGTTGAGCGAGAATCTGAGCCAGGCGTTGGACACAACGGTGTGGGTGCGGTTGGTGACGCTCAACGTGATCGAGCCGGGGGAATGAGGCGGGATAAAAAAAAACACCCCAGAGAGCATTCCGGGGTGTTCAGGTAGGGGGGATAACGCTACTCTTTCCGGGTGGAAAGCTTGAAGGGCGCATACAGCGGGCAAAATCCCACAAAGCTGGTCAGCACGAAAATCACGGCCAAAATGCCGAGGATGGTGGCTGCCAGCCCGGAAATGTTGCCGGTGAAGTACAGCACGGCAACAACTACGGCGAAGATCAGCCGAATGGCGCGGTCAAGAGTACCCATGTTTTTGTTGAAGTTCATGTTCGTTTCTCCTTTTTCGGGTGGTTTTCAGGCAAAGGCCTGTATCAAAAGGGCTATCAGCGTAACGATAAGCAGACAGGTCAGACAGACGAGAATGAATTTGGTGGCGTTGGACTTTTCCATAATCGCTCCTGCTTTCGTCCGGTTCACCCTTTTGACGAAGAAAGCGGCCAAAGGTTACATAAAACAAGCGCGTCGAACGTGTTGCCCAGGAGATTTGCGAAATGAATTGCCTGGGTAAAGACGCGGATGTCCCTGGCGGTCTGTTTGCCGTAAAACGCTTCCAGCTCGCGGACGGATTCCGGCCCAGGGTTGCCGCCCGTCTGCGCGTAATGTTGGGCGTAGAGCACTCCGACAAGCTCCTCTTCAGGCACCACCTGGTTGATCTGGGAGGCCAGTATCTGCCCGATTTCCCCATCGGAGAGGCCGGTGGCCCTTGCCAGCCGGGTGTGGAACCAGATGCAGTAGCGGCAATCGTTCACGCCGGATGCCGCCAGCAGGATGCGCTCCCGAAAGGCGCGATGCACCCGGCCACGCGCCAGCGCGGCCACGAATGCGGGCGCGTTCAGCAACAAGCGAACGATTCCCTGAAAAAAAGTGTGGGGCGTGAAAATTCTCTTACGATAGCGCACAGGAGATCACACCTCGGGCACGCGCAAAAAGGCCTCAGGCGCGCAGGAAGGCCTCTTCCAGTTGCTCGAATAGTCTTCGACGGCGCTGGGCCGGAATTTTGCGCGTACCTTGCTTGCGGAACAGAAAAATAGTCTGCTGGGTGGTGTCCAGCACCACGCGGCAATTCGGACAGGTGGCCAGGTGCTC
>JALUWE010000193.1 GCA_027019845.1 Anaerolineales bacterium
CACCGCCATCTCATCGGCATACAACAGCCTCCAGTTTTCGGCCTCCAGCACCCGCGCCAGCGGTGCGTTGGCCTCGATCAACACCAGGTTCACCTCCCAACGCGCCAGCACCTGCTCCCAACCCGCCTCCGCGCGGGCAACCTGAAACCACTGGTCGATGATTTCATCATTATACAGGTCCGTGCGCCCGTCCACGAACACCGGATACTCCGGCAAAGCCCAGAGCAGGTACGCGCCCCAATTATACGAATTGAACAGCCGTCCGGGAGGGCGCGTTTCCTGCAAAAACGCCACCGCCTCCAGCGGCAAAAACTGGCGGAACGCGTTTTCGTTCTCCGCCGGGGGAAACACCAGCGCCATCTTGACCCCCACCGCCAGCAGCAAGACCCCCAACAGGGCGCGGTTCACCCACCCTTGCAGCCGGGAGCGCACCCGGCCCAGGCGGGGTGGCCGTACCCCCAACGTCTGCGCGGCCCGGTCGAGCACCGCGCTCGCGTGGCGGCTCAGCACCGGCGCGGCCACCAGCGCGAACAAGGCCACGTTGCGCGCCGCCAGCAGCCCCATGTACCCGAATCCGGCCACCAACAGGAACTCCTCCAGCCGCAGCCCCTTGCGCGACGCGCCCACCGCGCCCAGCGTCAGCAGCAGCATCCAGGCGAACGGCTGCACGCGCGCCTCGTGAAAATTCGGCGACTGCCACTCCTGGATGAAATCCCGCAGCGCACCAATCGACACCGTCTTGAACGGGTACAGCAGCATGGCCGGCCCGGAAGGGTTGAGCGCAACCGCGGCCACCAGCAATGCACCCACGACAATCAAACGGGAGATTTTCGATGTTCGATCTTCGATCTTCGATGGTTCGATTGCACTCACCACACGCCTTCGATCCCTGACCCACAACACCCCCGCCCCCACCAGATACACCCCCCACAACAAAAACCCGGCCGCGAACCCGCCGTGGCTGTTCGCCCAGAGCACCATCAAAACCGGCAGCCACCACAGGCGATCCCGCTTCCCTTTGCGAAAATCCTCCAAAATCCACAAAAACACCGCGGTCAGCACAAACGTGACCATGTAGGGCCGCGCGGCCCAATACACGCCCGCGGCAGCCGCGGCCAGCACCATCACGAACGCCTTCGTGAACACGCCCCCCTCCATGGTCCGGTACACGAACCAGAACGCCAGCGTCACCATCCCGGCGACCCACAAATTCAGGCCGCCCGGCCCCAGCCCGCGGTAGACCAGCGCCAGCGGAATCTGCACCAGCCAGCCCGGGTAGCGCCACGCCGCGCCGCCGCGGGTGTACGAAAACGGATCGGCCTGCAAAATCCGGCGGTGCTCGATCATCCACTCCCCGGCGCGCAGATGCCACCAGGTATCGGTGTCCACCGACACCCGCGCGGCCATGGCGAACACGGCCAGAAAGGTGATCCAGACGACCAGGCGGCGTGTGCTCATGGGGCAGCTCCGGGTTGAATGCTCAACCGGACAGATTATACAGCATGTGAGCAGGAGATGTTTTACCGGCGCGCAAACCTCACAGGTTTTGGAAACCTGCAAGCTCTTGCGCGGCGAAAAAATCGGCCCGCCTGCGGCGGGCTGGTGCGGCGGCTTCGCCGCTGATTCAGAGATTCAGAGATAGGACTTACGCACTTGAAAAGTCGCATCCAGACCTCACAGGTCTCGAAGCGCATGGAGATGCCCGGATGCAATCTATTTTGGGTAAAATCTTCCTGCATCGTATGGTAGTAGACCTGTGAGGTCTCAACTGCGTAAGTACTGTCAGAGATAGGGCTTACGCAGTTCATGCCATTGCCTTGTGTAATTCTGGGCGCTGTTGCTTGCGTCATTCTGAGCGACAGCGAAGAATCTCAGCGATGGTGAGGGAGATTCTTCGGGCACTGCGTGCCCTCAGAATGACGGGGGACGGATGACCGAGGCGTGGTTGTTGGTGGTCGGGGCGACCGGCCGGTCGCCCCGACGGTCGCTGCACTCCAGATTCTTCGGGGCTGACGCCCCTCAGAATGACGGGATAGGCTGCGCTCCGGATTCTTCGGTCGCTGCGCTCCCTCAGAATGACAGGAGAGGCCTCGCTCTCTCAGAATGACAGGTGCTCACAATTCCCAACTGCGTAAGTCCTGTCAGAGATCAGAGACAGGGACGACCACCACCCGAAACCCGAGGTTGCGGTTTCTGTTGGGCGGGTAGTTCCAGCCGCGGAAGGCACAGCGGGCGAGGTCTTGAACGCTGCTGAACGAGCCCCCGCGCAACACACGGAAAACGCTGTCCGCCGCCTCCAGGTTCTCGCGGCCGTCTTGCGGGTCGTAGGGATAGGTGAATTCGGGTTTGTCCTCTTCGCCCCACAAACTGCGCGTCCACTCCCATACGTTGCCGGCCATGTCCGCGCAGCCGTAGGGGCTGTCGCCCTGGGGCGAGTACTGCCCCACCGGCGTGGTGCCGCCCGGCCCGTTTTCTTCAGTGTTGCCGCGGTTTTCGTCCCACTCATCCCCCCACGGATACACCCGCCCGTCCGCGCCGCGGGCCGCCTTTTCCCATTCGGCCTCCGAGGGCAGAGTGACATGATATTTCCCGGAAGCCAGCGCTTCCCAGAATGCGCGCCCGGAGCCGGATTGGCTTCGCTCCAGGCGCTGGCGGCTGATGGCTGCAAGCTGTTCACCCAACCAGCGGCAGTAGGCCAGGGCGTCGTGCCAGGAAACGTTCACCACCGGGTGGTCGGCCTTCCCCGCGGGGTACCGGTCGCCGTCCCAGCCCGGGGGCGGGCGGTGGTCGCTGTCCTGGATGAAGGCCTGGTACTGCCGGTTGGTGACCGGGTATTTGCCGATCCAGTACTCGTACAGGTTCACCTCGTGCTGGGGCTGCTCTTCAGCTCTGGCCTGTTGGTCTTTTTCCGGGTCGCTGCCCATCAGGAAAGGGCCGGGCGGGATGCGCACCAGTTCCGGCTCGAAGTCCGTGCGCGGGGACGTGCTCTCCTGCGCGGCTTCGATGATTTCCGGCGCTTCGGCGCGCCGCGTCAGGGTGAAGTAGCCGCGCAATTGCTCCGGAGTGAGCGGGGTAAAATTGTAATTCTCCTGTTCGGGGTGCAGGGTGAGCACCCGGCGCACCGCGGCGATACCGCGGCGGCGCAGGTAGGGGGTCAGGGCTTCGGGCAGTTCGGCTTTTTGCGTCTCTGCCTGCAACGCGCCCTCCCCGGGTTCCCCCCGCTGCCGTTCGCCGGCGCGCTGCGCCAGAAAATAGGTCTCCAGGTCTTTCAAATAGCGGTGATTGTCGTCCTTCAGAAAGTCGTACAGCGGCGGCAGCGCGCTTTGCAGCGCGATGATCTTGGCCAGTTGCACCGGCAGGATGTCTGCGCCGGTCTTCTCCGCCAGCGCGGTCAGCAGCAGGTAGGTGTTGACCCCGCGCTTGACCTGCCGGGGGTTGTCGGCCAGCCCGGCCGCGAAGACCCGGGCGCACTCCTCGTCCGCCCACTCCTCCACCAGCCCGGCGATGAAGGCCCGCATCCGGCCGCGTTCGATGGGCGGCAACTGGAAGGGCAGCTGGATGATCTTCTCCAGATAGCGCGCCCCCTCCACCAGTCGCTGCTGGCGCCGCTCTCCATCGCCTTCCGCATCCGCCATCAACTGGCGGTACTTGATCTCCACCCCGCGGGCGATCACTTTATCGTCCAGCCCGAGCATGAACACGCAGCCGGGCACATCCAGGAAGAGCTTGATGGCCTCCAGCACCTCCACGGCCTTCTCCGGCAGGCAGCGGTCGAGATCGTCGATGAACACCACCAGCCGCATGTTCTTCTCCACAATGTGTTCTCTCACCAGCTCACGGAAACGGCGCTGGAACTGTTCCAGAAAGCGCACCTGCTCGATGAACAGGCGGGAGCGCTCGCGGCGGATGGCCTCCACCAGCTTTTCGGTGGCCGTGGCCGCGCCCTTTTTTTGCAGTTCCTCCACCATTTTAGTCAGCGCGCTGGCCCCGGGGATGAAAGACAGGCCGATTTGCAGCGCGCCCTGCGCCAGCCCGCCGGTCAGTTTGCCCCAATCGATCTGCAAACCGCCCATTTCTTCCCGCTCCACCGCGCGGTAGAGCGCGGCCTCCAGGTGGTGCAGTTCCTGCCGGGCGTCCGCGGCGTTTTCCGGCAGCGCGTCTTGCAGCGCGAGCAGCACGTGCAGCAGCAGGGCGCGCCACAGGTCGGTTTCGCGCTCGTACTTCCAGGCGTCGAACCAGGCGGTGCGGTAGCTTTTGGGCAGTTGCTTCTGCACCAGCCGCATCAGCGAGGTCTTGCCTGCGCCCCAGGAGCCGAAGATGCCGATGGTCAGCGGGGTGCGCGTTTTGGGGGAGGCGACCACGTCCGCCAGCGTGTCGATATAAGGCTGGAAATCCAGCGCGTCGCGCTCCGCGGGGAGGTCATCCAGGATGGTGGTGTACGAATCGCTCATGCGCTCTCTCCGATCATTCCCTCTGTACTCCCTCCAGTTCGCCCGGCACGGGCTTACGTAATCATTTCATTGTCCATAGTTTAGCCTGTTTGCATGAAGCTGGCAACTGGGCTTCACCCTTTGCGAACCGCAGGGCTTTTCAGAGTTCTTACGCTCACGGTCAAAGGGGTAGGGGAGGGCAGTGCTCTCCCCTACCCAGCGACCTCCAACAGCGAGTGCAACGGCTCACCCAAAGGTTAGAACGTAAAAAGCCCTGTGCGAACCGCCTGCCAGGTGTAGAATCCCTGGACAATGTGCTATAATTTTTTTACCTGGAGAGAAAAACATGCCCAAACTGATGTATTCGCATAACAATCTTCCCAGTCCCGAATCCTTCCGCAAGCACTTGGCAGAAGCCATGGCTCAAAGCAATCCATTGGACGACTTGTTGGAGTTGTCTCTGGAATTGCGAGAGATTGAAAACAAACGCGGCATGACCTCGAAAGACTTCTATGAACAATACCAGCAGGGCAAGATGGGCGATGACGAAGAAAGCGTGCAATGGGCTATCCGGTACCGGGCTTACCTCGAGCTCAAAAAGCGAGTCGAATTGGCGCTGATGCGGCAGGCCGTCTGGGGGGAACGCCCAATCACTTGAGATGTATCGGTATCTATCCCGCCTGGCAGACACCATTCTCAGCCGCCACGATATAACCGTAGAGCAACTGGAATTCGAGCGACCTTCCCCACACCAGGGTCAAATCGCTGGGCGGTTGCGCTTTTATGATGGCTCCCTGCTCGTTTTTGCCGAATTATCCATCAAAATCGAACGGGCGATTCAAAAGCTCGAATATCGGTATCATTACCAGCGCGCAGATGGGTCGCTGGTCTTCCGTTACGACAATTCCGGGCATTACCCCGATCTGTCCACATATCCCCACCATAAACACATCGGTGATCGAGTCGTCCCCTCTGCACCCCCCGATCTGGCCGAAGTCTTGCGAGAGATTGACGAAATCATCTACCCTGACAGATAGCAATCGTAAAATTTTCCCGCTTTCAGTCCCTGCCTTGTGCAGGGTTTTTTGATGCCTGTAAAAAATCATCTGCGTACATCCGCCTCCCTCTGCTCCCCCAACCCGATCTCCTCCGGCCTCACCGCGCGCGAAAGGCCGTAAAACACCTGGAAATCCCCAATGCGCGCCTCCTGCCACGAGACCCCCAGTTCTGCGAACCTGGCGCGCAAAAACGCCTCCAGCGCGGGATGGTTGGTGGTGATGTACGCTACCTGCCCGGCCTCGGCCACCAGCCGGTTGTAGGGCGCGTAGCGGTTGTCGCGCCGGGTGTAGCGGAAATCCAGGTGGTAGGGCAGCGCGGGGACGAAGATCAGCTCCTCCTGCGAAAGGAACGCCAGCGGGTAGGCCACCCAGTAATTGGTGTAGCCGCGGCGGATGCCCTGCTGCCGCAAAAAGGCGATCAACTCGTCGTCGTAGCGGTGATCGATCTGCGTGACCGCGTCGAACTGGGTGGTGAGGCCGGGGGGGTACTCCGCGGCCTGTAGCGTGCCCCACAGGTGAAAAACCAGCACCACCGCGAACAACGCCGCGGCCAACCCCCGCGAACGGGGCCACAAATCCACCAGCATCGCGGCGGCGAACAGCGCCAGGGGCACGGCCAGCGGCAAAAAGTAGCGCCCCGACGGGTCCGCGCCAAACGGGGTGAACACGAACCCGGCCAGCAGGGTGAACACCACCCCGCACAACAGCAGCACCCCCTCACGCTGCCTCCCCCCCTCGCGGATGCGGCGCACCACGAACAGCCCCACCCAGCCCCAAAACGCCAGCACGAACGGGATCAGCGGCGCGGCCAGCCAGCGCACCTCCCACGGCGGGCGCAGACCGAAGATCACCGTACTGCCCAATAGCAGCAGGCTGACCAGGTGCATCCCGACCGATTCCAGCCAGCCCGCGCCCTCCACCCCGGCAATCGCGCCCCCGCCCAGCTCGATCAGCAATTGCGAGACCCCCAGCCGGTACGCGCCCCACCAGTAAGGCAGCGCGCCCACCAGCCCGCCCACCAGCACCAGCCCCGCCGCGCGCCAGAGGGTATCCGCACATGGCGCAGATGATTCGCGGACGGACATCTGGCCTTCGGACCTCTGAGCATCCTGAGCGGAAGGCGAACGAAGTTCGGACGAACTCCGTTCACTTGCAGTCGAAGCATCCTGAGCGGAACGTAGTGAAGTCGAAGGATGCGGGTCTTGCAAAACCCCTTTACGAGCCAATGCCGCACCCTTCGACTGCCGTTTCGACTTCGTTATCACTCCGCTCAACGTCCGCTCAGGGTGCTTGCGATCAATTTGCGTCGCACCTCGCACCTCGCACCTCGCACGCCGCCCCTCGCCCCTCGCACCTCGCACGCGGTACGCTAAAAACACCCCCGCAGGCAGGCTGTACACCAGCGTCAGGCCAAACACCCACAACCCGAACCCGGCCAGCGCGCCCCACAGCAGCCACAGCCAGGCAGGAACAACTTCCTCCCGCCCCAACAAATTGGCTATGCGCAGCGCAGCCAGCAAAATCAAATTCCCCAACAACAACGCCTCCCCGTACCCCCCCAGGCTGGCCGTGGTGTACAGCGTCACATTCACCGCCGGAATCGCCAGCAGCCAGACGGCCAGCACCCCTGCCCAACGCGGGAATCCGGCCTCCCGCGCCAGCCACACGGTGCTCGCCATCGTCCCCAGATACAGCAGCCCCTGCACCAGGCGGATCACCCACACCTGCTGCCCGAAAACCGCAAACCCCGCTGCCACCAAAAACGCGTCCAGGCTGCCCAGATAGGCCTGCCCGTAGAAAAAAACCGGCCGCGCGCCCTGGGTGATGTGCCGCGCCATCAGCGCCACTACCGCCTCGTCCGCGTTGAACGGCACCCGACCGGCAGCCACCAGCCAGACTTTCAACCCGGCAGCCGCCACAAAAGCCGCCAGCAGCGCCAGCCCGCCCGCGCGCGTCGCGTTCACCCCACTCACCCCCAGATGGCAAACTGCCCCGACATGAACAGCAGCCCCGACCAGGACAGGTACAGAATAGCGCGGTTCACCCAGGCATGGCGACCCGCGCGCGCCCACACCAGAAACGCCGGAAACAACGCCAGATTGGAGACCGCGATTCCGGCCACGAGCGTGTTTCCCCCTGTCAGCACGGACACGCCGCGCATCAACAGGGGCAGCATCGGCGGAGTGAACAGGGCCGAGTTGAACGCGGTGTAGCCGCGCTCCGCGATGGCCTGGTAGTGCAGCGTGTCCCAGCGCTGCCACGGCTCCAGCCAGGGATTCTCCTCCGGCTGAACTCCGAGATACGGCCGCGAGACCGGGTGCGGGGGCAGGGGCTGCGCGTACACCTGCCGCACCGCGAACATCCACCCCGCCAGCGCCAGCCGCACCACCAGAAACGTCACCACCCCGTAGCGCACCGCGGGATCACCCCACAGAGAAGCCAGCCTGGCTTTCATCTCGCCCAGAAGGGCACGGATTTTTTTGCTTTCCGTTTCCTTGCCTGTTTTCTGCGTTTCCGGTGTGCTCTCATCCATCATCCTGTATAATCTCCACATGCGGAAAATCCTGCCGGTGTTGATCGTGTTGGTCGCCATTGGGGCCCGGCTGCTGCCCGGCGCGCGCACCATCGACGACGCCTACATCACCTTTCGCTACGCTCGCAACATTTTAGCCGGGGCAGGCATGGTGTACAACCCCGGAGAACGGGTGCTGGGCACCACCACCCCATTGTACACCGGTTTGATGGCCGGGTTGGGGCTGTTCCTGGGGGGCGAGAACGCCGCGTTTCCGCAGATCGCGGTGATCGCCAACACGTTCTTCGACGCGCTGACCGTGCTGTTGCTGGTCCGCTTGGGGCGGCGGCTGAACGCGGCCCTGGCCGGGTGGGGCGCGGCCCTCGTCTGGGCGGTGCTGCCCTTCAGCGTCACCTTCGCCATCGGCGGCCTGGAGACCAGCCTGTACGTGTTGCTGCTCACCGCTACGGTCTACGCCTACATCACCCATCGCCACCTCCCTGCCGCGCTGCTGGCCGCCCTCAGCCTGCTCACCCGCCCGGACGCGCTGATCCTGATCGGGCCGCTGGCGTTGGATTGGGTGATCGGGGCGCGGGGAGTAAGGAGTAGGGAGCGGGGAGTAGGGAGCAAGGGGCAGGAAGTAGGGAGTAAGGAGCAGGGAGCAGGAATTCCTCAAGCTCCCGATACCCATCCTTCGACTTCAGGCTCACTGCGTTCGCCTGCCGCTCAGGATGCAATACCCAACCCTTCGACTTCGCTCAGGGCAAGTCCCCATCCTTCGACTGCGAGCGAATTCCATTCGCCTGCCGCTCAGGATGCAATACCCAATACCCAATATCCAATATCCAATACCCAATCCCCACCCTCCCATTCACCATTCACCACTCTCCTCGCCTTCCTGCTCCCCACCGTGGCGTGGTTCGGGTTTGCCAGCCTGTACTACGGCAGCCCCCTGCCGCATTCGGTGACCGCCAAGGCCGTCGCCTACCAGATCGCGCCCGCCGCGGCCTTCATCCGCCTGTTGCAACATTACGCCACCCCCTTCATGGGCCACCTGACCTTCGGCGTGTGGTGGATCGCGGCCGGGATGGTGTTGTACCCCTTTCTGTTTGTGGCCGGCGCGCGGGCAGCCCTGCGCGAAACCGCGCGCATCTGGCCCTGGCTGGCTTACCCCTGGCTGTACTTCGCCACCTACGCCATTGCCAACCCGCTGATTTTCCGCTGGTACCTCACCCCGCCGCTGCCCGCGTACATCCTGGTGATCCTGATCGGGCTGGAGCGGCTGCTGGCGCAATTACGCAACGCAAAGACGCAAAGGCGCAAGGAGGCAGCGCGGTTTTCCGGCGGCGGTGCGTTCTGGCGGCAGGGGGTTATGATCGCATTCGTCCTGCTGGCCCCCGCGCTGCTCGCGCTGCAAGACTGGCAGCTTCGCCCCGACCACGGGTTGCAGCGCCCGGCCCCGGAGATGGCCTGGTACCAGCTCGAGCTGCTTTACCGTCAGGCCGCGGAATCGCTCTCCCCGGACATCCAGGCCGCGCCCAACACCCCCACCCTGGCTGCCGGGGACGTGGGTGTGCTGGGGTACTTCACCAACGCCCGCATCCTGGACACCGTCGGGCTGAACTCGCCCGAAGCCATCCCCTACTACCCGCTGCCCCCGGCCATGCACGCCAACGCCTACGCGGTTGCCCCCGACCTGATCGCGGATTTGCAGCCCGATTACGTGGTGCTGCTCGAGGTGTACGGCCGCGAAGGGCTGTTCAAAGACCCGCGTTTCCTGCAAACCTACCGCCTGCGCCAGAAAATCCCCACCGGCATTTACGGCAGCGACGGGATGTTGATCTTTGAGCGGAGCAGAGAGCCGTGAAAAAACTTTTGCGCAACCACTGGTCTTTCCGTAAGACCTCACAGGTTTTGGAAACCTGTGAGGTCTTGGATCACTGGCCTTTCCTGCTTTTGCTGGCCGCGTTGACGGCCTACCACGTGTGGGGCATCACCAAAGTGCCCTTCCACCCGGACGAGGCCACGCAACTGTACATGAGCAGCGATTTCGAGGCGTTGTTCGCCCACCCCGGCAGCCTGATGTGGGACAGTTCGCACGAAGGCGACCGCCAACAGCGCTACCGCGAGCTGGACGCGCCGCTGACCAAATACATTTTGGGGCTGGGACGCCGCGTTTTCGGGTTGCAACCGCTACCGGTAGACTGGAATTGGGGGCAAAGCTGGGAGGAAAACGCGCGGGCCGGCGCGCTGCCGGATGCCGCGCTGTTGTTTGCCGGGCGTCTGGCAGTCACGCTGTTGCTGCCGCTCAGCCTCAGCGGGATGTACCTGCTCGGTTTGCAGGTGGAGGGCAGGTTGACCGGCTTTCTGGCCGCGTTGTTGTTGGGCACTCACCCGCTGGTGCTGCTGCACGCGCGGCGGGCGATGGCGGAGGGCGCGCTGGTGCTGGGGGTGGTGATCGGGCTGTTGACTGTGTTGGGGGGCGGGAAGCGTCCCTGGCTGGCCGGTTTGGGGCTGGGGCTGGCCTTCAACGCCAAACAATCGCTGGCCGGGCTGCTGCCGGTCGGGTTGCTGGCGGTGGTTTGGGGGGCACAAAACGATGGCAACCGGCTGCGCCGCGCGGGGCTGGGGTTGCTCCAGTTTTCGGCTGCCTTTGTGCTGGTCACGCTGGCGCTCAACCCGCTGTATTGGAGCGATCCGGCAGGAGCGGCGCGGGCTTCTCTGGCTGCCAGGCAGGATTTGCTCACCCGGCAGATGATGGACCTGGAACGTTTTACGCCGGAGCGGGTGCTGCGCACACCGGGGCAGCGCGCCGCGGTCTTGCTGGCACATTTGTACGTGATACCGCCGCGTTTCGAGGAGGTGGGCAATTACGTGGAGCAGACTGCGGCTTCCAAACAGGCGTACCTGGCGGTGCCCGGGCATGTGTTGTTGCGCGGGCCGGCGGGCGGCGGCCTGATGCTGGCGATCACGCTCTTCGGCGCGGCCCTCGCGGCGCGGCGGGTTTGGAAGAACGGCTGGCAGGGGGAGCGGAATTTGACTTTGCTCTTGCTGGCCGGGATTTTCCAGTTTGGCGCGCTGATTCTGGCTATCCCCCTGCCTTTTCAACGTTATGCCATGCCGCTGGTGCCGTTTACCGCGCTTTGGGCTGCGTATGGGCTGGGTGCTTTGCTAACGCACTTCCGCAGGTCTTGAGAAATGGAGAGTGGAGCTATGAATGAGGTGAAATGGACACCCGGCTACAAATTAGCCGTTTTTGGGCTGGCTACGGCCATCCTACTGATCTTCGCGGCCCTATCACCGGGATGGGATTACTTCGGCGCGTGGGGTGTTGTTCTTGCGGGAACACCTGTGGTATTTTGCGCCGGACACCATGCGGGCGGTGCTGGAGAAAACCGGTTTCGAGATGGTGGAAACCCGGCCAAACCGGGTGCGCTTTTCGCTGCGGAACGTGTTTGTGCGCCTGGGGCAGTACCGCGGCTGGGTGGGGCGGGCGGCGCGTAAAGCGGGGGAACTGCCCGGCATGGGAGGGGTGGGGGTGCGTTTTCCCATTGGGGAGATGGTGGTGATCGCCCGCAAAAAGAAAAGCCCCTGAGAAGTCAGGGGCGTGGTTTAGCGGATGTACTCTTGCAATTTGCGGCGCACGGAGGGATGCCGCAGCCGGCTGAGCGCCTGGGATTCGATCTGGCGCACGCGCTCGCGGGTGACGCCCATTTTGCGGCCTACTTCTTCCAGGGTGTAGACCTGCCCGTCCAGCAAGCCGTAACGAAGCTGGAGGATACGGACTTCACGCGGCGGCAGGTTGTGCAGCACTTCGGTCAGGTGTTCGCGCAGCAGGTTGAAGGTGGCGGTCTCGTCCGGCGCGGAGGCGTCGCGGTCTTCGATGAAATCGGCCAGCACGGAGTCCTCCTCGTCGTCGGTGGGGGTTTCCAGGGAGATAGGCCGCCGGGAGACCTGGATCATGTTCTCGACCTTTTTGGGCGGCACTTGCAGCGCGTCGGCCAGCTCCTCTACGGAGGGCGCGCGGCCCAGACGCTGGGTGATCTGGTGTTGCAGGCGCAGCAGTTTGTTGATCTGGTCACCCATGTGGACGGGGACGCGGATGGTGCGGCCCTGGTCCGCGATGGCGCGGGTGACGGCCTGGCGAATCCACCAGGTAGCATAGGTGCTGAACTTGTGCCCCCGGCGATAGTCGAACTTTTTGGCGGCCCGGATCAGGCCGATGTTGCCCTCCTGGATCAGGTCGAGGAAGGGGACGCCGCGGCCCATGTACTTTTTGGCGACGCTGATCACCAGGCGGGAATTGGCGGTGATCAGGTGTTCGCGCGCCGCCCAGCCGTCTTCGATCAGGCGACGGAGTTCCTGGCGGCGTCGCGGGGGAACGTTGCCGCGGGCGAGTTCTTCGCGCGCCATGCGCCCGCGTTCGATGCGTTGCGCCAGATCAACTTCCTGTTCCGCGGTCAGCAAAGGAACCCGCCCCACCTCCTTCAGATAGAGGCCGATCATGTCATCGGTGTCGATGTTTGCCAGATAATTATCGTCCAAAGAGATGGTGCGTTTGGCGTCTTCTTCCTCTTCGGAGGCAAGTTCGTCATCGCTAGGCTCAATGGTGGCGACATCATCAATGTAGGGGATACCGGCGTTGAGGAGGGCCGCGAACACCTCTTCCAATTGGTCTACGTCCTGTTCCGCTTCTGGAAAGAACAACAAAATATCATCGATGGTTACGAACGATTTTTGCTGCCCCACCTCGATCAAACGCGCTACCGGAGAACAATCTTCATCTTCCATATTTTGCAGCAAATCATCATTTATCATGGGGTACCTCAGAAAGGTCGCACTGAAGAATATGCCCCCGAATGCAATTCGATAAAAGGTGAGAGAACAAGGGTGAGGCTTTTTTGAGCCTCGAGAAAGGCTGATGGGAGAAGAATCAGGTGGGATGCAAATGTGATCAATGCGGGCTATTGGGGCAGAAACAGAATACACTCTTTCTTGAAAATTGGCAACCAAAAAGATGAGGTAATTATGGAAATCTCAGGGTATTGAATCAATTGCAATACTTACGCAGTTGATGAAATCAAGTACGGGTTTGGTGTCATTGCGAGCACCCGAAAGGGTGCGCCTGCCCCGAGCGTAGCGTGGGGGAAGCAATCCCCCACATCGGGGAGGAGATTGCTTCGGCGGGCAAAGTTTATACTGAACAAAGTGAAGTGCCCGCCTCGCAATGACACCACAGGCATGAACTGCGTAACTCCTGTTAAGGAGAGGGTGCCGGTGTCAGCTCGCTCTCCGGAGTCACCGTAAGTGTGGAGGTGATCGAAAGCGTGGGGGTTATCGTGGGCGTTGGGATGATGGGAGGTGTTTCGAGAAAGGCGATGAACCTGTCGAGCACGAATTTGTCCACCAGTTTTGGTGAACCGCGGTTGAGGCGGATGTAGTATCCATTCCCAACCGG
>JALUWE010000194.1 GCA_027019845.1 Anaerolineales bacterium
AGACCCGCGTCGTCCACCGGGGGCGGCGCATGGCTTTTGTGGAATCCGAGGTGCATAACCGCGGCCGGCTGGTGGCCAAGGCGACCGGGACGTTTGCGATTTTCGATTAAACAATAGCCTGGACAGTCAGTCCCGGCCATGTCATTCTGAGGGCACGCAGTGCCCGAAGAATCTAAAACCCAGCCTATCATGTCATTCTGAGGGAGCGCAGCGATCGTCGGGGCGACCGGCCGTCGGGGCGACCCGCCGGTCGCCCCGACCACCAATAACCACGCCCCGAACAACCGTCCCCCGTCCCCGGTCGTCCGTCTCCATCTCCCCCACCATCGCTAAGATTCTTCGCTTGCGAATCCTTCCAAATCCCTTGACATCTCCCCCGCCCGTGGTAAACTTGCGCCCAATATCATGGACAGCCACATTTCTCTGCCTACCCCTAAGCGTATCCCCAGCCCTCGTCCAGCCGGACAACGGGTTTCCAACGCGCGGGAGTGTGGCAGGTAATACGTACGTCCACATCTGATTGGTTGACACACACCCTCCGGTTGGAAACCCGCCGGAGGGTGATTTTTATTTAACCCCACCAAAGGAGATTCAAAATGACCCAACTCACCGCTCTTTCCACCCTGTGCATCGAATGTGAAGGCGACGTGCTGCTGCCGTCCGACGTGGAAGAAAACGAAATCCTGGTCTGCCCGGACTGCGGCGTGGACCTGGAAGTGGTCTCCCTCGACCCGCTGGCCCTGGAGCTGGCCCCGATGGAAGAAGAAGACTGGGGCGAATAGGCCGTGGCAGACCCGCTCATCGGCGTGCTCTACTCGCGCGTGCGCGTGGAGGAAAAATGGATCTTCGCGGCCCTGGAGTCGCGCGGGGTGCGCTACGAACGGCTGGACGACCGCCGGGTGGTGTTCGACGTGGACGATCCCGCGGCCTGGCAGCGCTTCGACGCGGTGCTGATCCGCAGCATCAGCTATGCCCGCGGCCTGTACACAGCCCGCATCCTCAACCAATGGGGCATCCCGACCCTCAACCCGGCCTCCGTGGCCGAGGTGTGCGGCGACAAATTGGCCACTGCCGCGGCCCTCAGCCGTGCGGGGGTGCCCCAACCGCGCACCCTGGCCGCCTTCAGCGTGGAATCCGCGTTGCAAGCCATCGAAACCCTGGGCTACCCCGTGGTGCTCAAGCCCGTGGTCGGTTCGTGGGGCCGGCTGCTCGCCAAGATCAACGACCGCGAGGCTGCCGAAGCCATCCTGGAGCACAAATCCACCCTCGGCTCCTACCTGCACTCCATCTTCTGCATCCAGGAATACATCCCCAAACCCGAACGCGACATCCGCGCCTTCGTGGCCGGAGACCGGACCGTGTGCGCCATCTACCGCAAATCTGAGCACTGGATCACCAACACCGCGCGCGGCGGCAGCAGCGAAGTCTGCCCGGTGACGCCCGAGCTGGACGAACTGTGCGTGGCCGCGGCCCGCGCGGTGGGCGGCGGCGTGCTCGGTGTGGACGTGATCGAGCATCCGGAGCGCGGCCTGCTGATCAACGAGATCAACCACACCCTCGAATTCCACACCGCCATGCCCACCACCGGCGTAGACATCGCCGGTATCCTGGTGGACGAACTGCTGCAAATGGCGCAAGAGCGAAGGAGCACACCCGCATGATCACAGCCAGCATCGTGGGCGCATCCGGCTACACCGGCGGCGAGCTGCTGCGCCTGCTGCTCGACCACCCCGAAGTCGCAGTGGTGCAGGCCACCTCCCGCCAGCGCGCTGGTGAATTCGTCTACCAGACCCACCCCAACCTGCGCAAACGCACCCAACTCCAATTCACCCCCCCGGACACGCTGCAACCCTGTGACGTGCTCTTTCTGGCCCTGCCCCACGGCCAGACACAGGCCAACATCGAACAGTACGCCCAACTCGCGCCGCGCATCATCGACCTGTCCGCGGACTTTCGCCTGCGCGACCCCCAAACCTACGCCCGCTGGTACCGCCAGCCCCACCAGGCCGCGGACTGGCTGCCCAAATTCGTCTACGGCCTGCCCGAGCTGCACCGCGACCAGCTGCGCGAGGCGCGCTATGTCAGCGGCGTGGGCTGCAACGCCACCGCCGCCATCCTGGCCCTCTACCCCCTGGTGGAAGCCGATCTGCTCGACCCGGCCCGGGCTGTGGTGGTGGACATCAAAGTCGGCTCCTCCGAGGGCGGCGCGCGCGGCAACCCCGGCAGCCACCACCCCGAACGCAGCGGCGTGGTGCGCACCTTCTCCCCCTTCGGCCATCGCCACACCGCGGAGGTCATCCAGGAACTGGGGCTGGAGCGCGTCTCCCTGTGTATGACCTCGGTAGAGCTGGTGCGCGGCGCGCTGGCCGCGGCCCATGCCTTTGTGCGGCCCGGCGTGGAGACCAAACAACTATGGCGCGCCTACCGCGCGGTCACCCGCGCCAACCCCTTCCTGCGCCTGGTCAAAGAACGCCGCGGGCTGTACCGCGTCCCGGAACCCAAAATCCTGGCCGGTTCCAACTACGCGGATTTGGGCTTCGACCTCGACCCCGAAAGCGGCCGCGTGGTCGCCCTGTGCGCCATCGACAACCTGATGAAAGGCGCCTCCGGCTCCGCAGTGCAGTGCATGAACCTGATGTTCGGCCTCGACGAAACCCTCGGCCTCCAATTCCCCGGCCTGCATCCGGTATAGCGGCGGATGGCGAATCGAGAATCAGGAATTGGATTACCCAATTACCCAATATCCAATACCTATCCTTCGACTTCGAGCGAATTCCATTCGCCCTCCGCTCAGGATGTAGTTACCCGATTATCCATCCTTCGACTACGAGCGGCTGCGCCGCCCTCCGCTCAGGATGCAATTACCCAATTACCCAATATGTCCCCTCCCCTCCTCATCATCAAACTCGGCGGCACCGAAGGCGTGGACTTTTCGGCCATTTGCCAGGACGTGTACACGCTCCACCAGGCGGGGCAGCCGCTGGTAATCGTCCACGGCGGCTCCGCAGAGGCCAACGCGCTGG
>JALUWE010000195.1 GCA_027019845.1 Anaerolineales bacterium
ACTAATTCACACTCCCACCTCGAACGCCCATGTCCATCTTACTCGATGTTCTGTTCCTGACCGTATCGTTAAGCCACTTTGGGGTGGATGTACTCAACGGCTCGAAGGGGGTATTGCTGGTCTATTTGAGCGGCTCGTTGGGACTATCGAACACCGCGCTGGGCGCTCTCAGCACCGCGTACACGGTGCTCGGTTCGTTGATGCAACCCGTGTTCGGGTATGTGACCGACCGGGTGGGGCCGCGCTGGGTGGTGGCGGGAGGGCTGTTATGGATCGGAACGTGTTTCTCGTTAGCAGCCATCACCCCCGGGGTGGGCGCGCTGTTCTTTTTGGTGGCCGGCAGCCTGGGGTCCGGTGCGTTTCACCCCGCAGGCACCATGCAGGCCACCCTGGTGGGGCGCTCGCGCTTTGCCGGGCGGGAGACTACCTCCACCTCCTATTTTTTCATGCTGGGACAGGTGGGTTTGTTTTTGGGCCCATTGTTAGGGGGGCTGCTGTTGGGTTCCCTCGGGCCGCAGGGGTGGTTGATCCTGACCGCGCCCGCGTTTCTGATGGCCTTCGGCGCGGGAATCCGTTTGCCCGCGCATAAACCGGTGATGGTTGCCAGGCCCGGCCATCAGGAGACCTCCGGCAGGAAAGTTTTGCACACCAGCTTGTGGATTTTACTCGCCCTGGCCCTGATGACTGCATTTCGAGCCATGGTGCAGCAGAACATGAACACATTTTTGCCCAAATACTTGAGCGATTTGGGGTATGCGCCGGAGGTGTACGGCGCGATTGCCGCGCTGTTCATGGGCGGGTCCGCGTTGGGGAACGTATTGGGGGGTAATCTGGCCGACCGTTTCGGCAAACGCCGGGTAGCGGTACTCACGCTGACGTTGACCAGTTTGCCCCTGGCGTTGCTGCCCGCTATTCGTGATCTCTCCTGGCTGTACCTGCTGATCCCATTGGCGGGCGCGTTTTCCGGGGCCTCGCATAGCATCATCGTGGTGTTCGCCCAGCGCATCATCCCGGGCGGCATGGCGACCGCCTCGGGGCTGATCCTGGGCTTCATGTTCTCCACCGGCGCGCTGGGCACGCTGCTGAGCGGCTATCTGGCCGATCTGTGGGGCGTCTCGATTGTGTTCACCTTTTCTGCCGGGTTGGCGCTGGCCGCCGCGGCCATGACGGGTGTGTTGAGAGACAGCAAAACGGCAAACTAGCGCACACCAGACCGGTAAGCCGCCTGTACTTTACGGATCAGCGCTGCCCGGAATTCCGGCGAAAGACGTGCCTCCCCGTGCTGGCGGGCAAGCGCCAGCGTTTTTCGCGTGGTGTTCAGCAGTGCCTGGCAATCGAGGCAGGTTTGCAGGTGGGCGGCCGCGCTTTCCTGATGCTCTTCGGGCAGCTCGCCATCGATGTATTCGGAGAGAATCTCTCGAAATTGTTCGCAACTCATTTGAGACCTCTTCTTTCGGCCCATTCCGTGAAATAGCCAGCGAGCTGTTCGCGCAGGGCCAGGCGGGCGCGGTGCAGGCGCACTTTGACCGCGCTTTCGCTAATGTCCAAAATCTGAGCCACCTCCGCGGTCGAGAGTCCCTCGATGTCCCGCAAGGTGAAGACCGCCCGCAGCGGTTCGGAAAGGCGGGAGATGGCCTCGTTGATCTGGTTTTTGGCTTCGCCGCTCAAAAAGTCTTCTTCTGGCAGGCAGCACCAATCGAACAGTTGCCGCGGGACGGTTTCGCCGTCCAGATAAATCGACTGATCGATCCCGACGGTGGCTGGCTTCTTTTTGCGCAGACGCATCATGGCGTTGTTGTACGCAATTCGGAACAGCCAGGTTCCCAGCGAGGACCGCCCGTCGAAGGTGTGGATGGATTTGAAAGCGTTCAGGAACGTTTCCTGCACCACATCCTCGGCCTCGCTTTCATCACCCAGCAGGCGCAAAGCCAGCCTGTACAGGCCGTTGGAGTGCAGCACAACGCATTCCCCGCAAGCGTCCATATCTCCGGCCCTCAACCGTTCGTAGATTTCGCGGTCAGCTTCGTTTTTCTCCATACCCCCTATTATATTCGCAGCAAATAAAAGGGGAGGCAGGCAGGTTCTCACCCGCTGCCTCCCACATCAGCACACGGCTGGCTACCAGGAAACGCCTCAGGTGCTGCCGGTGCTACAGGCCGCGCTCGAGACCGTGCTGCCGCCCGTCTTCATGCGCGCCACGCGGGACAGTTGTTTGTGTACCCGCTTGCCGCCACACTGGGGGCAGCGCACCTCGTCGATTGCGCTGGCGCTGCGCACCCACTCCTCGAAAGACGCGCCGCACTCCGTGCAGCTAAAACCGAACATCGGCATCGGCTTACCCCTCCTGTAACGCCTGCGCCACCCGCTCCAGCCGTTCGTGAGCTTCTCGTGCCACGGTTTCCACCTCCGGGTTGTCCAACACGCTCATCATCACCAACGGCTGGATGATCGATACCAGGCAGTGATCTTCCTCTTGAGAGACCGTCACGTTACAGGGCAGCAGCATCCCCACCTCGGGGGCCGCCTCCAGCGCGCGGTGTGCCAACGGCGGATTGCACGCGCCCAAAATTTTGTAAGGCCGGAAATCCACGTCCAGCTTCTTCTTCAGCGTGGCCTTGACATCGATCTCTGTCAGCACGCCGAAGCCCTCGGCTTTCAAAGCCTCCGTGACGCGCTCCAGCGCGGTTTCGTAATCCGTGTTCAGTTTGATAGACATTCCAAGTGCGGGTTTCGTTTGAATGCTCATGTTGACCTCCGAAAATTTTGTGTTCCAAAGTGTTTAGATGCACGCCAGCGGAAAAGGTTACAATCGTTCGTCGAATTTGTCTCGCTCCTTTGGAGGGCACCGGGTAGGGGGCATTGCCCTCCCCACCCCTTTGACCGTGAGCGTAAGAACTCTGAGAAGCCCTGGACCCTCTCCGCCCGCTCCTCGAATTATACCCGACTTGTGGTATCCTTAGCCGGTGATTTTCCTGAGTCGATGATGAGAACTGTGCGTACCCTTTTCCCACT
>JALUWE010000196.1 GCA_027019845.1 Anaerolineales bacterium
ACCCATCGCGCTGCCGGCCAACTACGGCCCCAACTATTACCCCGCTAACGTCAACCCGCTCACCGGCCTGGTGGTGGCAGACCCGGCCATCCTCGAACGCCGGCCCCTGGCGATCAAGATCACCAACTACCCGCGGCGGGTGCGCCCCCAATCCGGCCTCAATCTGGCCGATCTGGTGTTCGAGTATTACATCGAAACCGGGCTGACGCGCTTCATCGCCGTCTTCTACGGCAACGACGCCAGCCGGGTCGGGCCGGTGCGCTCCGGGCGATTCTTCGACGAACACGTGGTGCGCATGTACAACGCCATCTTCGCCTTTGCCAGCGCAGACAAACGGGTGCTGGAACCCTGGCTGGAATCGGACATCGCATCGCGGCTGGTCATCCCGCGGGTCAACAACTGCCCCCCCCTGTGCCGGGACACCGGCAACCCGGACTACAACAACCTGTACACCAACACCGCACAACTCGGCCCCTACGTCGAACGCCGCGGGGTGGACAACGTGCGCTACGACCTGAGCGGGTTGCGTTTCCAGACCATCGTGCCCTGGGGCGCGGAGTTGGGGATGCAAGTTTTCATCCGCTACTCGCGTCTGGATTACAACAACTGGCAGTTCGATCCGGCCAGCGGCCAGTATCTGCGTTTTCAAGAAACCGAGGATGACTCAGGCGACGGGGGAAACTACGCGCCGATGTACGACGAGTTGACCGGCCAACAGGTCAGCGCGGATAACGTGGTGGTGTTGTTCGTCCCCCACGAGGAGTTCATCAAATCCGGCACGACCGAGATTATCAAAATCAACCTGACCGGGTTTGGCCCGGCGTACATTTTCCGCAATGGCCGCGCCTACCAGGGGGTGTGGGTGCGGGTCGCGGAGGACAAACCGCTGCAAATCCTGCGTTCGCTGGGCGGCGCGGCCTTTCCGCTCAAACCGGGGCGCACCTTTTTCCAGGTGGTTGGCGCTTCTACGGACGTGTTCCAGGACGGCAGCACCTGGCGGTTCACCTTTCACATTCCCTGAAACCCCCACAACACCCCCACCCCCATCAAAACACCGATCAACGCGCCGGCCAGGATGTCGGACAGGTAATGTACCCCCATGGCCACCCGCGCCAGGCCGACCAGCGGGGCCCACACCACCAGCAGCGCGGCGAACCACAGCGGCCCCAGGCCCAGCGCGACCACCGCCAGCATCACCCCGCGCGCCGCGTGCCCGGAGGGAAACGAGTGCGGGTCGGTTTTACGGTAGATGTCCCCCCATTCCCCTTGCGGTCGCTGCCTGCGCACGGTGAACTTGATCACCATCACCAGCACAGCCGTGACCAGGATGCCAACCCCCAGGATCAGGGCGCGCGTCTTCCAAAACGGGCTGCCCAGCCACCAGAGGACCGCCAGCCCCACCAGCCAGAACCAGGAGTCGCCTGAATGCGCCAGGAACGCGGCGATGGCTCGCAGGCGACCGGGCTGCTCGGCAACGCGCATTTTGTTGGAAAGGCGGGCATCGAGCACCAGCAGCCGCTCTGCAATCATAACGCTTCGCGCTGCGCCAGTTCGGCGTGCAGCAAATCCATCTGGAAGGGTTTGTCCACGTCCATGCCCAGTTCCGGGTAGGGGCAGCGGATCGCCCGGGCGCGGATTTGCAGCCGTTTGGCGACCCGTTCGACCGCGTCGTCCAGTGTCAGTTGGCGGAAGGCGAGCAGGAACAGCGTGCCGAACCCGATGATGGCCGCTTGCCGAAAAACGTTCTTGCGTGCGCCGATCAGTTCCTGCCACACGCTTCCCTCTGTGTTCAGCATGGAAGCGCGAAAGGCAGTCATGTCCCCGCCGCACACCTCCACGTCTTTGAAGCGGGTAAAGGAGCGCTTGGAGCCGGGAAAACGGTTTTCCATGTCCTGCCGGGTGATCACGTTGTAGTACACGTCGTACTCCCCCTTCTCGATTTCGGACACCATCCAGTCCACGATTTCGCCGGTGATGGCCGGGATGTCCGAAGAAACCGAGAGCAGCACGCCAGCGTTCGGGTTGAGGCTGAGGATTTTGTTGGCGCCGGCGTAGATGTTTTCCAACATGCTGCCCTGATTGGGAATGAAAAACAGCGGTTTGCTGCAATACAGTCCGAGTTCTTCGTCGAGGCCGACCACAACCACCCGCTCGATTGCTTGTGATTCGCTCAAGGCGTCCAGCACCCATTGCACCATAGGCTTCCCCGCCAGATCGAGCATGGCTTTGGGTGCGCCTTGTGTGTATTCGTAGAGCGGATCGCCCTCTTTGGGAACTCCTCCGGCGGTTACGATTGCGTCCACGTCAATTCAACTCCATGATTTGTGGCTCGAAGCCAAGTTGATCGATCAGTTGGTTGTATTCGTCGTACGTGAGTTTGCGCCCCTTGCCTGAAATGGCGACCAACGCGGCTTCCATCATGTTGGTGCCAAACGAGCGGCCCTCCAGCACCGGCGTGGCTGTGACCAGGTACTTGATACCCGCCTGGCGGAACAGCTCGACATCCGCTTCGGTGGTGGTGTTGGTACACACGATCTTGCCCTCCAGCCGGTCGGGCATGTGACGCACCACGTAGTGCCGGTCTCCGGCGATCACGGTGGCCCACTGGTAGTATTTTTCGTATTTCGGGACGCGCACTTCTTGCTTTTCGCCGGTGGGGTACAACCACTCGAAGGGCAGGCGTCCCACGATGGGCATGGCGACCGCGGCCAGGGCTTTGAGCGCGCCCTCGGACCGCAAGGGGATGGGGATGCCCAGCCCGAACATCAGGTCGCCGAAAACGCATTCGTAGCCGCCTTCGAGAAAAGCTTTGGTCATTCCCCAGCGGTCCGCGCCGGCAGCCACGAACGCCCGCCGGCCGCGCGCCTGAATGTAGTCCCCGATTTTCTCCTCGATGAACGGCACCACGCGGTTTTCGAGCGTGTTTTTCAGCCCCTCACCGTCCACCACGGGCGTTTGTTTGACGTCTTTCACCAGCTTGTAAATGGAGTAAAGCGGGTACCACTTCTTGTCCACCATCAGCCCCAAATCCGCGCCCCCCACCCCGAACGCGTCCACCTTGCCGTCCAGTTCACGGTAGAGTTGGGCGGCTTTTTGCATATCCCCGTCCGTGCCGATGCGTTCGATGCGCACTTTTTCTCCCAGAAGCTCGATCTCGACGGCTTTGTTCCGTTTCGACGACCCCAGACTGACGCTGACTGCATGTTTCATGGCATCCTCCTCGTTACGAAAACGACGGAAACGTGTGTGGCGTGATTATGCCAGAATTTTCACCAGAATCAATACCTGTGGCGATTCTCGACCGGCAACCTCCAACCACTTTTTCGATAGGACGCGTTATAATTTGCTTACAGGACTTACGCAGTTGAGACCTCACAGGTCTACTACCACACGATGCCGGAAGATTTTACCCAAAACAGATTGCATCCGGGCATCTCCATGCGCTTTGAGACCTGTGAGGTCAAGTACGGGTTTTGTGTCATTACGAGCACCAGCAGCTTTGTGAGAGTGCCACACGCTCCCTGTCATTCTGAGGGAGCGCAGCGACCGAAGAATCTGGAGCGCAGCGACCGAAGAATCTGGAGCGCAGCGACCGAAGAATCTGGAGCGCAGCGACCGAAGAATCTGGAGCGCAGCGACCGAAGAATCCGAAGCGCAGCGACCGTCGGGGCGACCGGCCGGTCGCCCCGACCCCCAATAACCACGCGCCGGTCATCCGTCCCCCGTCCCCGCTCATTCTGAGGGCACGCAGTGCCCGAAGAATCTCCCCTATCGCAAGCGAGATTCTTCGCCATCGCTCAGAATGCCACAGGCAACAGCGCTCAGAATCAGGTACGCAGACCGCAAAAGCACACTACGGGAACACAGAGAACACTGAGTAGACACAGAGCACACAGAGAGAAAAACAAAAAAGAACTCCGTGCCTCTCCGTGAAATCTCCGTGTAACTCTGTGTAACCACCCCTGCGAACCGCGTCGAACACAGAGGGCACAAGAAAAAAACGCTCTTTGGGCAACTCCGTGAACGCTCCGTGGCTCTCTGTATCATCCCAACCGGGGGAATGGGAATCGTTGTAAGACAATCTATCCAATTTCGGAGGTGAAATTGTGGCCTTACCCAACATCGCTTTCTTCAAAGGCAAGTTCGTCCCCTACTCGGACGCCAAAGTGGGGGTGATGAACCACGCCCTCAACTACGGCACGGCTGTGTTCGGCGGCCTGCGAGGCTACTGGAACGAGGAAGAAGAACAACTCTACATTTTTCGCCCGCACGACCATTACCGCCGGTTTCTCCATTCGGCCCGCATCATGGTGATGGATTTCCCGTACACGCCGGAAGACCTGGTGAACCTGACCGCCGAACTGTTGCGCCGCGAGGCCGCCCGCCAGGACATGTACATCCGCCCGCTGGCCTACAAAGCCGACGAAGCCATCGGCGTCAAGCTGCACGGTTTGCAGGATGAGTTGACCATCTTCGCGGTGCCGTTCGGCAAATACGTTGCCAACGACACCAATGCGCACGTCACGGTCTCTTCCTGGCGGCGGCTGGACGACAACGTGATCCCGGCGCGGGGCAAGATCAGCGGCGCGTACGTCAACTCAGCCCTGATCAAAACCGACGCATTGCGGGCCGGCTTTGACGAAGCCCTGGTGCTCACCGATGACGGGCACATCTCCGAGGGCAGCGCCATGAACGTCTTCATGGTGCGCGACGGCAGGCTGATCACCCCGCCGGTGACGGAAAACATCCTGGAAGGCATCACCCGGCGCAGCATCATGGAAGTGGCGCAAAAAGAGCTGGGACTGGAGGTCATCGAACGCCCGATTGACCGCACCGAGGTCTTCATTTGCGATGAATTCTTCTTCACCGGCACTGCCGCGCAGGTCACCGCGGTCACCAAAGTGGATTACCGCCCGATTGGGGATGGCGTGATGGGGCCGATTACCAGCCAGCTGCGCGACCTGTTCAACGACATCGTGCGCGGGCGCAACCCCAAATACAAACACTGGAACGTGGCGGTGTACCCCCAGGGTGAAGGCGAACGTTCAACCGCGGGCCTGAGCCTGGAAGCCCATTCCTAAGCGACCTGAACGGCACACTACCCCCTGAATACTGACCACTAAACACTGAACACTGACCACTGAAAACTGAAAACTGAACTAAACCAGCCCCAACTCGCGCGCCCGCAACGCGGCCTGGGTGCGGTCGCGCGCGCCGACTTTCCCCAAAATGTTGGAGACGTAATTTTTGACCGTGCCCTCGGCCAGGTAAAGGCGTTGGGCGATCTCGCGGTTGGTCAGCCCCTGCGCCAGAAGCTGGAGTATCTCCCGCTCGCGCTGGGAGAGCGGCTCTGCGAGGGAGGGGGAAGCGGCCCGGGGCGCGGTCATGCGCGCGAATTCGGCCACCACTTTGCGGGTCACGGAAGGGTCGATCAGCGCGCCGCCCGCGGCGACCGTGCGGATGGCCTCGGCCAGTTCCTCCCCTGACACGTCCTTCAACAAATAACCCAGCGCGCCAGCCCGTAACCCCTCGAAAACGTATTCGTCGTCGTCGAAGGTGGTCAGGATGATCACTTTGGCGTCCGGCCAGCGGCTGTGCAGTTGCCGGATGGCCTCCACCCCGTCCATCACCGGCATACGGATGTCCATCAGCACCACGTGGGGGGCCAGTTTTTCGTAGGCTTCCAGGGCTTCCTGCCCGTTTCCGGCCTCCCCGATCACCTCCAGGTCGTTTTCCATCTCCAGCAAGATGCGCAGCCCGTCGCGCATCAGGCGTTGGTCATCCACGATCAGCACGGTGACAGGATCAGGCATCAGCACCACCTCCTAACGGCAGGCATAGCAAGAGTTGTGCGCCGCCGCCGGGCCGGGTTTCGAGTTTCAGATCGCCGCCCAATTGCGCGGCCCGCTCGCGAATGCCGCGCAGCCCGAAACCGCTTTCTGTTTCCCGTTCGGACAGCCCTACCCCGTTGTCGCTCACCCGTAGTGTGATCACGCCATCCTGCTGTGAGACCTGCATCCAGACCTGATCGGCGCGGGCGTGCTTCTGCACGTTGGTGAGCGACTCCTGCGCGGTGCGGTATAGCGCCAGCCGGTGCGCGGCGGAGAGGCCGGGCAGGTCGCCAGGCAACAGCAGATGGACAGCGATGCCGGTGGCCCGCTCGAATTCGGCGGCCAGCCGTTGGAGGGAGACGCCGAGGGGCAGGTCCGCCTCCAGGGGTTCGCGCAGGGTAGCCACGGTCTGGCGCAGCTCCTGCAAGGCTGCGCGCACCTGCTCGCGTACGGTGGCGGCCATGTGTTCGGCCTTGTCCGGGTCGTGCCGGATCAGGCGCTGCACACCCTCCAGTTGCACCGCGGCCACAGTCAGGCGGTGGCCGATGGTGTCGTGCATTTCACGCGCCAGGCGGTTGCGTTCCTCGGCCACGGCCAGGGTCTCGGCCTGGGCGGCGTATTCCTGCAACTTGCGATGCGCGGTTTGCAGCTCTTCGAGCAAACGCTGGCTCTCCTGCCGGGCCTGGTTGGCCTGCCGGGTGGCGTTGGCAAAGGTGATGAAGAAGAAAAATCCGGCCAGGTAGATGGGCATGGTGATCAGCGCGGTGGCGAGATTGGTGCCCGCCAGCAGGATCACGATCATGGCGATGATGAAAGCCGCTATCCAGGCGTTCGCCGCGCGGCGCGGCAGCACCATGGTGGCCTCGATGCTGAGCACGTAGAACCAGATGATGTAAAACGTGAGGGAGGGATGCCACAGAAACAGCGTCACGGTAATGGCCGTCTGAACCAGCAGGTACAGGTGCGCCCAGCGGTGTCCAAGCCCCTCGTAGCACCCCGAAAATGTGGCCGCCAGCGCGAGAAACACGACCGTCAGCGCCAGCGTCGGCCAGAAATTCGGCCAGCCGTTCAGGTAAACGATGGCTACCCCCGGAATGCCGATGGCGGCCATCGCCAAAACGTCCACGATCTCGGACAGGAATTTCCAGGTTCGGCGGAGAAAGGGCATCATGGTTTAATCTTACTCCATTTTTGTGGTAACTGCTTCTTCGCCCGCTGGCGAATTCCATTCACCGGCTGCGGGCCTGAAACCCGCTGAAAACGGGTTGAAACCTTGTGCGCAGTGCCTTTCCAACGCACTTCCTTGGCCCAACTGGTGGTTTCAATCTCCCCAATCCCGGCACGATGGGGTATCATTACAACACAACGAGTTCCAGGACGAAACAACCCCATGGCACGAAGAAAAATCCGACGCAAGAAAACACCCGATCAGCTGCCCCAAAAGCCGGAAATCTGGCAGGTGGCCTTTCGTGAGCTGCGCACCTGGATCGTGCCGCCGGACGAGGAGCCGTACCGCCCCTTTGGGATGCTGGTGCTCAACCTGACCCGCGAGATGATCCAGGGCTTGAAATTGTTCGAGTTCGAGCCTGAACCCGACGAAGTGGCAACGCAACTCATGGAGGTGATCCGGCACCCGGAGAAACACGTGAGTCGCAAGGGATACCGGCCAAAGGAAATTCGTTTCGACAATGAGCACATGGCCGAGGCACTCAAAGAGCGATTCGCCGCGTGGGGTATCCGCCTTACGGTCGCGCCCCTCGTGGAGGTCGCCGGACACATTTTCAATGATTTTGAAGAGCATCTGCGTGGAGGCCCCGACATCCCCGGGCTGTTGAGCGTGCCGGGGGTAACGCCGGAACTGATAGGCGACCTGTTCGAGGCCGCGGCCGCGCTCTACCGGGCCGCTCCCTGGGAGCGCATAAGCGACGAACACACCTTCGCCATCACCGTACCCCCCGAAAAGAAGCCCCGTTTCCTCAAGCTGATGGGCTACGCCGGCATCCAATACGGCCTGGCAACCTACAAACGCTGGGAGGACATCGAGCAACTGTACATGATGGTCGATGACGTGGCAGAGGGCCTTCCCGAAGACGGGGGACACTCTTTCCTGTTCCACGACGTGACCACCACGCCGTTCGACGATCTGGAAGCCATCGAGGAATACGGCTGGGAGGTGGCGGGCGAAGAAGCCTACCCGGTACCCGTCGTGTTCCACCGTGATGGCAGCGTGTCGCGCCCCACCAAACAAGACCTGCTGTGGTACCGGGCCGCGATTCGGGGCCTGCTGGCCTTCTTGGAAAAACATCTGAAACCCCGCGGCGTGGACAAATTCCAGGACACCGAAGCAGACGTAACGGTCGACACCCATGCCGGGCAGGTGCGGGTACACATCCGATACCCTGGCGGCACCTTGCCCCCCGAACTGCGACCGGTACTCACGCCGGAGTGGGGCGCGGCGGACGATGACGAAGACGACGATCTGCCGCCCCTGCCCGACCGCCGCGCCATGGAGGGCATGATGCGCGTCTTTGGCGGCGGCTCGTTCGACGATCCGGCCTTGAACGAAGCCCAGGACCTGATGTACCAGGCCTGGGAGGAGACCAACCCGGCCCGGCGCATCAACCTGGCACACCGGGCGCTTTCCATCTCCGAGCATTGCGCCGACGCTTACGTGCTGCTGGCCGAGGAGGAGGCCGACAACATCGCCCGCGCGCTGGAGTTGTATAAAAAAGGCATGGAGGCCGGGGAGCGTGCCCTGGGGAAAGACTACTTCGAGAAATATGAAGGCCACTTCTGGGGGCTGTTGGAAACCCGGCCCTACATGCGCGCCCGCGAGGGGTACGCCCGTTTTTTGGCGCAAATCGGGCGCACCGAGGAGGCTATCGAGCATTACCGCGACATGCTGCGCCTCAACCCCGCCGACAACCAGGGCAACCGCTACGCGCTGCTCGCCCTGCTCCTGCAATCGAACCGCTTCGACCAGGCTCAGACATTGCTGGACCAATACGCCGAAGACGGCCTGGCCGACTTCGTATACACCCGCGCGCTGCTGGCCTTCCGCAAACATGGCGATTCGCCCGAAGCCCGCGCCGCCCTCCAGGAGGCACTGGAAGTGAACGAGCACGTGCCCCTTTACCTGACCGGGCGCCGGGCTATCCCGGTCAAACCCCCGGAGTACATCGTGTGGGGCGGCCATGAGGAAGCCATTCTGTACGCCGGTGCCCACCTGCCACACTGGCGCCGCATACGCGGCGCGCTCGCCTGGCTCGAAACCCAAACCGGCCTGGGGAAGAAACCGAAGCGCAAAAAACGCACCAAACGCGGCCGCCGCGGCTCCCGGCGCAAAAAATCTTGAGCCGCCCCGGCCAGCCCACCGGCTACTCATACCGGAAACGCCACACCCCCACCCCCAAAAACAACATCCCAAACCCGATCAGCACACCCACCTCGGGCAGCACGGCCTGCACCCCCAGCCCGCGGGTGACGATGTCGTGGAAGCCCTGCATCCCCCAATAGGTGGGCAGCGCCTTCGCCAGCGTTTGCATCCACGCCGGCACGATTTCTATCGGCCACCACGCGCCCCCCAGCGAGGCCAGCGCCATGATCGAGATCGTGCCGGCCGCGTTGGCCTGCGCCACGGTGCGCGCCAGCGCGGCCACCATCAGCCCCAGCGCGGTGCCCGCGAAGCCGTAGGCCAGCAACATAGCGGCCAACGCCAGCGGCGCCTGCCCCCAATTCACGCCGAACGCGAACTGCCCGGCCAACACCATGATCGCCATCTGCACCAGCGCGCCCAGGAAGATTCCGGCCAGCTTGCCGCCCAAAATCGTGCCCTTGCCCACCGGCATCACCAGCAGACGGCGCAGCGTGCCTTCGTCGCGCTCCACCAGCAGGGACGCGCCGCCCCCGAAGGTGAAGAACAAGGCATACATCACCAGCATCCCCGGCGAGGACTGGCTGGCCCCAATCGGGATGTCCGGCCCGGACTCCAGCCGCGTGACCGGCTGCGCTGCGACCACCACGGGCGCGCCCGCGGCCCAGGCGGTTTCCGCTCGCTCGAACGCTTGCTGGCGGTACGCCGCCCGCGCGGAGTCCCCCACCGCGCTCGTCACCCCGACCTGATCGGCCACCCGCAGCGAGAAGTCCGCCACGGCCAGCGAAGCGGACAATTCCGCGGCCGCCGCGGCCACGGACTCCTGCAAAAGCTGGGCGGTGCTGATCTGTTCGGGGTTCTGGCGGAAGGTCAGGGTCACAGAATCCCCGCGCTGGAGCGCATCGCCGAACCCGGCGGGGATGGTCAGGGCCGCGGGGGCCTCCCCGGCTTCGACCGCTTCCCGCGCGGTCTCCCGCGGGCTGATTTGCACCTCGAGCAGGGGGTCTGCTTCCAGGCGTGCGATCAGGTTCGCGCTCCACGGGCTGCCGTCTTCGTCCACCACGGGCAGGGGCCAGCTGGCCGGCGCGTCCTCCGGCCCCAGCCCCTCCATGGCCTGCCCCAGCACGAAGGTGAACAACAGCGGCATCAGAATCGAAAACAGGAACGTGGAGCGGGAGGTGTACGTGGTTTTGAGGTACAGAAGGGCAATGGTGAGGAGTTTCATGTTGGGTATTGGATATTGGGGTAATTGGGTAATTGGGTAATTGGGTAATTACGCTCTACGATTCTCGATTCTCACCGCACGAAGCGGCGGTTGAACAACAGCACGGCCAGGGCGAAGAAGGCCGCGGCCATGGCGAACAGCACGCCCGCGTGCGGCAGAATGTCGGGCAGGGCGAGGTGGTTGAGGGTCAGGTTGACGAACCCTTCCAGGGCCCAACGGTTGACGGTCAGTTTGCTGAGGGCGGCCAGCGCGGCGGGGAGGGCGCGGTAGTCGATGAAGTTGCCGCCCAGGATGGCGAACACCAGCGTGATGGCCGTGCCCAGCACCCCGGCCTGGTTCACGTCGCGGGCAAAGGAGGCCACGAACGCGCCCAGGCTGGTGGCCGCGGCCACGGTCGCCAGGGCCAGCAGCGCGATCCCCAGCGGGGATTTGCCCCAATCCACGCCGAAGAAGACCCAGGAGGCCAGCACCAGCACCGCGAATTGCAGCAGACCGGTCAGAAACGCGCCGCCGATCTTGCCCAGCAGGATGGCCGCGCGGCTGGTCGGGGTGGTCATCAGCCGGTGCAGCGTGCCGTCGCGCTCCTCTTCCAGGATGGAGCGCGTGCCGTCGAACACCGCGAACATCAGGAAGAAGATCGCCATGCTGGGGACGAAGTAGTTGAGCAGATTGAGGTCCTCGGCCTGGCCTTGTAGTTCGGCCCGGATGGCGATGCGCTCTCGCTGGCCTGCGGTTTCCGCGAAGGCGGCGTTTTCAGCCGCCAGGATGTCGCCCAGGTCGTCCAGCTTTGCCAGCACCCCGGCAGGAGGCGGTCCCCCCGCGTTTTGCAGGGCGGCGGTCAACTGCTCCACCGCCACCTGGTTGGCGATCACCACGCTGTTGAATCCGCTGGCGATGCGGCGCACCACCCCGCGAATGATCGCCGGGGAGAGGCTGGCCGCGGGGTCGGTGTAGACCTCGATGGTGGTGGAGGCCTGCGCCTGGCCTGCGGTCAGTGCCCGGCTGAAATCGGGGGGGAGGTACAGCGCGCCGCGCGCTTCGCCCCGTTCGACCCGCTCGATGGCCGCGGTTTTGTCGTCCAGCAGGGTGACGCGGAAGAGGGGGTGGGGGCCTTCTGCGGCCTCTACTTCGATGCCGGTAACGATCTCGACGAAATCCGCGGCCAGGTCCCCTTGGTCCGCGTTGACGATGATCAGGGGAATTTCGCTGATGGGTGAGGTGTCACCGTTCTGGCCGCCGAAGGCCGCGCCCATCACGAAGGAGATCAGCAGCGGTGCGGCGATCATCAGCAGGATGGCGTTGCGGTCGCGGAAGCGGATCAGGGTGTCTTTGAGGGCAATGGTAAGAGATTTCATGGTTTCAGTGTTCAGTGTTCAGTGTTCAGTATTCAGTGTTCAGTATTCAGTATTCAGTGTTCAGTGTTCAGTATTCAGTGTTCAGTGTTCAGTGGGGGAACTGGATACTGGATACTGGATACTGGATACTGAATACTGGTTACTGGATACTGGATATTGGAATCAGTCGCGCAAAGCGCGGCCGGTCAGGTGCAGGAAGACGGCTTCCAGGTCGGGTTCCTGGATGCGCAGGGATTTGATGGCGACTCCGGCCTGGGTCAGGTGTGCGATGACGGGCGGCAGCACCGCGTTGGCTTCCGGGGTCTGCACGATCAGGTGGCCGTTCTCGCCGAAGGCTTTGTCCACTCCGGGCAGTTTGCGTAGCGACGCGGCGCACGCTTCGATGGCGTGTTCGCCGCTGTCCACGTACAACTGCACGGTGTCGAGTTCCCCAACGCGGCGGGTCAGCTCGGTCAGCGTACCCTGGGCGATCAGTTTGCCGTGGTCGATGATGCCGATGCGGTGGCTGAGTTCTTCGGCTTCTTCCATGTAGTGGGTGGTGTAGAGCACGGTCATGCCCTGGGCGTTGAGTTGTTTGACCGTGTCCAGGATGCGGCGGCGGGATTGCGGGTCGATGCCGACGGTGGGTTCGTCCATGAAGATGATTTTTGGCCGGTGCAGCAGGCCGACCGCGATGTTCAGGCGGCGTTTCATCCCGCCGGAGAAGGTGCTCACTTTGTCGTCTGCCCGCTCGGTCAGGCCGGCCAGCTCGAGGGCCGCGGCCACACGTTCGTGGAGCGTTTTCCCGCGCAGGCCGTACATCTTCCCCCAGAAGCTGAGGTTCTCGCGGGCCGTGATGCTGGGGTAGAGGGCGATCTCCTGCGGCACCACACCGATCACTTCTTTGACGCGGTTGGCGTCTTCGACCACCGAATAGCCGTCGATGATGGCGTCCCCGCGGGTGGGGGTCAGCAGGCCGGTCAGCATGGAGATGGTGGTGGTTTTGCCCGCGCCGTTGGGGCCGAGCAGGCTGTAAATCTCGCCCGCCGCGATCTGGAACGAGACGCCCTGCACGGCTTTGACTTCGCCGAAGTGTTTGTGCAGGTCTTGAGCGACGAGGATGGGGGAGGTCATAGGAAACTCCGGGGGGGCAGTGTTCAGTGTTCAGTTTTCAGTGTTCAGTGTTCAGTTTTCAGTGTACAGTGTTCAATGGGGGAACTGAATACTGAATACTGGTTACTGAATACTGGATACTGGAAGAGTCGCCTACATGATAGCGCGGCCATGGTCACATCCGGTAGTGCCGGAGGTCACACGCGGGTCATATTCCCCTGTGGAGATGGTTGGATGGTTTGGATGGAGGGATTGGGAAGGCGTGCTAAATCGGGCTGTCCTTGACGAACGTGCTGCTGCGGCTGCCCGTGTCATTCTGAGCGACCTGCTGTTGCCTGCGTCATTCTGAGCGACAGCGAAGAATCTCGCTTGCGATAGGGGAGATGGAGGCGGACGACCGGGGACGGGGGACGGTTGTTCGGCGCGTGGTTATTAGAGGTCGGGGCGACCGGCCGGTCGCCCCTCCGACGGTCGCTGTGCTCCGGATTCTTCGGTCGCTGCGCTCCCAGATTCTTCGGTCGCTGTGC
>JALUWE010000197.1 GCA_027019845.1 Anaerolineales bacterium
GGCGGGCGGCCAGGTAATCCTTGAGGGCCTGCACGGCGCGGCGCGAGAAGCGCACGATGGCCTGTTTGTCGCCCTTGCCGATCACCACGGCGCGGGCCGCGTTCCAGTCCATGTCCCCGCGGCGCAACTTGCAGGCTTCGTGTACGCGCAGGCCAGTGTCGGCCAGGGTGAGGATGAAAGCGCGGTCGCGCAAGTCGATCAGGCGTTGTCGCTGGTCGTCTGCGGGCTGTTCGTGCATACTCTGCGCATAGCCGATCACCTTCTCGATGTCGTCCTTCGGGAAGCGCGGCAGGCGGTAGCCGGTTTTGGGGGTTAATTTGTTGGCATAACGCATGGCCTTGCGCATATTGATGTGCGCCAGGCCCTCCCAGGTCAGGTATTCCAGAAACGATTTCAACCCGGCCAGGTACAGCCTGCGGGACGAATCGGCCAGGCCTTCCTGCTTCAGGTAGACCAGAAACTGGCGCGGGTGCTGTTCTTGAACGAGCCTGGGGCTTTCCACATCGGGGTCGATGCCCTCGTGCCGTAAAAAGTCACAAAAACGGTGCAGCGCGTTGCGGTAGGCGCGCACTGTCTCCGCAGCCCGCGCGGTCTCGAACTCTTCCAGATACTCGCGAATGGCTTGCGAGATGGTTGTGTCCTGCGCTTTGTTCTCCATTCTCCATGATTCTCCATGCCACGATGTGATGTTCGCTTATCGTAATTATCGTACATGAAAAGAATAACACGCGCTTTCCGGCCTGTCAACCCCCCCCTCCGGGGACCATCCGGGGTTGTTAGCAATACCCGGCATTGGACGCTGGTTAGGCGAGGGCATTGCCTTCGCCTAACCCTTTGACCGTGCGCGTAAGAACAGCGATCTTTACCCCCCCCCTACCCCACCGCCGTTCCAGGGGGCATCGCCGGATGGCACGGGTGTGGCCGAGCTGCACCAGCCGCTGATTGTTTTCGGGGTATCGGTGTTGGGGATTGGGGCTGTTTTGAGTTCGCTCGAACTACACTAACGCGTCCACCACCATGGCCAGGAAGAGCAGGGCCAGGTACATGCTGGTATACCGGTAGGTGCGGTAGGCCAGTTTGGGAGTGTACCCCTGTTTCCACAGCCGCCAGGCCAGGGAGAGCAGAATCGCGCCCAACACAAGCGCAGAGACGAAGTAGAGACCGCTACCGATGCCCAGCCAGGGGCCAATCAGGGTCAGGAAGACCAGTTCCACGGAATAAATCAGGATTTGTTTGCGGGTTTCTCGCTCGCCGCGCACCACGGGCATCATGGGGATACCGCCTTTTTCGTACTCTTTGGCACGCAACAGCGCCAGCGCCCAAAAATGGGGCGGAGTCCAGAAAAAGATGATCAGGAAAAGCAGGATGGCCGGCAGGGAAAGCGAGCCGGTTGCCGCGGCCCAGCCCACCAGGGGAGGAATCGCGCCCGCGCCCCCGCCGATGACGATGTTTTGCACGGTGGAGCGTTTCAGCAGGATGCTGTATACCCAAACGTAGTAGAACATGCCGGCCACAGCCAGCAGCGCGGCCAGCAGGTTGGTGAACACGGCTAGCAGGTAGAAGGAGAGCAAACACAGCCCCACACCAAAGGCCAGTCCCTCCGCAGGGGTCAGGCGACGGGACGCCAGCGGGCGCTTGGCAGTGCGGCGCATGAGCTTGTCGAGGTCGCGGTCGATGAACTGGTTGATGGCGCCGGAACCCCCGGCGGCCAACGCGCCCCCGATCAGGGTCCAGAAAACGACGGCGAAGCGCGGCCACGCCTGGGCCCCGACGATCATCCCGCCCAGGGTGGTGACGAGCAGGAGCAGTACGATAATCGGTTTAGTGAGCGCCACAAAATCGCGCGCTTTCTCACGCCAGCCGGCATATTGGTAGGTTGGGCTGCGGTTTGCGGGGGTGGAAAGCCCGGCGTGAACCGCCAAAACGGTGAGCACGGCCCACAAAGCCGTGGCTGTGGCCGAGTGCAGGCCGATCAGCTCAATGGGGAAATTTCGGGTGGACATGGCCGCGCCTACCAATCCTTGCCCGAAAAACAACACAAACGCGGATGTGACCAACACCAGGTTGGGCGTCCGGTGTTTTTGCGTGCGCCATCCCTGCACAAACAACACCAGGATCAACACCCCATTCACCCCCACCGACAGGCGGTGCAGCAGGCGAATCCACTCCAGCGCGTTGCGTGGCAGCAGATTCTCACTGCAAAGCAACCATCCCTGGCAAATGGCCGCCGCGCCGGAGGTGGTTTCGACCGCGCCGCTGACCAGCGAGAAAAAGGTCATTGCCACCACCACCAGCACCAGACGGGAAAAAGGGGTCTCGAAGGTCGGGATGGCGCGGTGTTGCCGATCGTAACGAAAAGCGACCACGGTAGAGGTCAACACCAGGCCATGTACCAACAGCGCGCTGCTGGAGTAGGCAGCGATCAGACCGGAATGCGCGCTGGGCAGCAACCGTTGTGCAGCCAGAAACACCTGCATCAATATGACCAGCAGCGAGATGAGCAGAGGGCGGCTGATCCAGCGCTGGTGACGATAGCTTCGCCAGGCGTACACCCCGGCCAGCGCCACGATCATCACGGAGGGGGCCAGCAACCATTGAGGCACATCCAATCCCATGCCCGTTCGCCGGGCAAAGTCCCCGGCCACAATCAGCAGATAAATCAGACTGGCGGCAACCAGCGCAAGGTAATGAAATCGCTGCAAACTGCTGCGGGGGGAGATGACCTCTTCGTTCATTGCGTCTCCTTGGATTGGCGTGATAGAAAGATGGGGTAGCCGATAGTCAGGATGGCGGCGAACGTGAACCATTGAATAGCATACCCTAAATGGGGGCCTTCCGTCAAATCCAGGTCGGGTTCGGAGGGGAAGGGCAGGTGTTCGATGGTCCAGGCGGCCTGATTCGCGGGCAAGCTGTCGTCTGGGACGCGCTGGATGTAGACGGGCAACAGCTCGTAGGGGGTTTGTTCTGCGAT
>JALUWE010000198.1 GCA_027019845.1 Anaerolineales bacterium
TGAACCTGGAGGTGGAGTTGATCGTGCCGGTGGCGTTGGAGGTGGGGTCGAAGTTCGCCATCCGGGAAGGCGGTCTGACGGTTGGTGCGGGTATCATCACCAAGATATTGGATTAGAGCCTGTCCGAAGCATGTAGGGCCACTGCCAGCAGTGGTCCTACAAAAATGAATCTTCGGACAGATATTAGGTGACTTATGGCCAAGAAAAAAGGTGTTCGCATTCTGGTCACACTGGAATGTACCGCGTGTAAAGAACGAAACTACACCACAGAAAAAAACCGCCGCAACGACCCATCCCGGCTAGAGCTTAACAAGTTCTGCCCGCGTTGCCGCCAACACAGGCTTCATCGAGAAACGAAATAGTTGGTCTCTTCCGGTAGCCGAATATTCTGGTAGAATCATGATGGGCTATCTGACCAACTACACAGGCGAGTAGCTCAACTGGTAGAGCAACGGTCTCCAAAACCGTAGGCTGCGGGTTCGAGTCCTGCCTCGCCTGCTATGTAAGATTAGCGCCGCTGTAGAGGCGGCGTTTTAACCGTAAGCACAAGGAGTAATTCGTGGCGCAAAAACGTGTTGCTCGACGGCAACAAAATGCCGTCCAGCGTTTGTATCGAGAAACGATTGGAGAACTTCGTAAGGTCACATGGCCTACCCGGAAAGAAGCCACCAATTTGACGATCATCACCATCATCGTCGTGGCCTTTATGGTCCTCATTCTCGGTTCTCTCGATGCACTCTTTTCCTGGATATTGTCGTTGATTGTGGGTTTTTAGGAAAAATACGCTAACGTTAGCGAGATGTGGTATGGACATGGAAATGAAAGACGACTCGGGTATGCCTTCAGAAGAGCAGCCAGAAGAGAACGAACACCTTCCAGAGGTCGTTGAGGAAGAAGTCGTTCAGGAAGCGGAAGACGGCCGCGCGTGGTACGTGGTCCACTGTTACTCGGGTTATGAGAACAAAGTCAGGCACAATTTGGAACAGCGCATCGAGACAATGGGGATGAAGGACAAGATTTTCGATGTGGTAGTGCCTACGGAAGAGGAAATCGAGGTCAAGGACGGCAAACGGCGCACTGTGGAACGCCGCGTGTTTCCGGGATACATTTTGGTCAACATGATCATGACCGAGGAATCCTGGTACGTGGTGCGTAACACCCCGGGCGTGACCGGCTTTGTCGGGCAGGGCAACACCCCCATCCCCCTGCGCCCCGAAGAAGTGGCGCAGATCATCAAACGCATGGAGGCCGAAGCCCCGCGCATCAAAGTAACCTTCAAGCCGGGAGAGCGTGTGCGCATCATTGACGGGCCCTTCAACGACTTCCGCGGCACAGTGGACGAAATCGACATGGAGCGCGCCAAAGTGCGCGTGCTGGTCAGCTTCTTTGGCCGGGAAACACCTATCGAACTCGACTTTTTGCAGGTCGAAAAAGCGTAGACAAACGAAAGAAACCTGTGGGAGGGTGAGCTTCACCCGCTAAGAGACCCGGCAGGGAACTCTACACCACAAAGGAGAAATCAGTCGTGGCAAAGAAATACAAAGCAACTGTAAAATTACAAATCGAAGCCGGAAAGGCCACCCCGGCCCCGCCCATTGGGCCGGCGTTGGCCGGTTACGGCATCAACCTGATGGCATTCTGCAAAGAATACAACGCCCGCACCTCCAGCCGCATGGGCGAGGTGATCCCTGCGGAGATCACCGTTTACACCGATGGCTCCTTCACCTTCGTGCTGAAAAGCCCGCCAGCCTCCATCTTGTTGAAAAAAGCCGCTGGCATCGAAAAAGGCTCTTCAGAACCGAATCGCGACATCGTTGGCAAAGTGACCCGCGATCAGGTGCGCGAGATCGCCGAAATCAAAATGAAAGACCTGAACGCCATCGACATCGAAGGTGCTATGCGCCAGATCGAGGGTACCGCCCGTAACATGGGCATTCAAGTCGTAGACTAAAAAATTTGCTGTGGGAGGGATTTTCCCGCCCCAAGGCTGCATCAGCCTTTACCACAGAGGTGACAAACATGCCAAAACACGGAAAAAAATACCGAGCAGCAAAAGAAAAAGTTGACCCCACAAAATTGTATTCGCCCGAGGAAGCCATCGCGCTGACCAAAGAAACTTCTTACGCCAACTTCGACGCCACCGTCGAAGTCCATATGCGGCTGGGCGTAGACCCCCGCCACGCCGATCAAATGGTGCGCGACGTGGTTGTGCTTCCCCATGGCCTGGGCAAAAACGTGCGCGTGCTGGTCTTCGCCCAGGGAGAGGGCGCCGCGCTGGCGCGCGAAGCCGGCGCGGATTACGTGGCGGACGATGACGAATTCATCCAGAAAATCCAAAAAGGTTGGACGGATTTCGACGTCGCCATCGCCACTCCCGACATGATGAGCAAAGTCGGTCGCCTGGGCCGCATCCTCGGCCCGCGCGGGTTGATGCCCAACCCCAAGGCCGGCACGGTGGTTCCCGCCGACGACTTGCCCCGCGTGATCAAAGAGGCCAAAGCCGGGCGCGTGGAATTCCGCGTGGATAAAACCGCCAACTTGCACGTGCCCATTGGCAAGGTCTCTTTCGATGACCAGAAGCTATACGAAAATTTCGCCGTTTTCATGGACGCGGTCAAGAAAGCGCGCCCTGCGGCTGCCAAAGGCGCGTACATCCGGCGGATTGCCATGAGTGCCACCATGGGGCCTGGCATTCGCGTCGATCCGCTGAAAGCGCAACAAATGGAGGTCGATTGACCCGCCAAACAATATAAAGAAGTCCGAACTTTCGCCAGAGACAGCAGGTGTGCGGGCTGTGCCCAAACTTAATTTCCTGCCGAGGTGAAAGGCTTTCGTAATCGCTTGCCCTTTCTTTCGGAAGGGATGGAAAGTCTTTGCCCGGCAGTGTGTCCCTGGCAAAGACTTTTTTGTTCATTCGTTCATTCAATTGAGAAAGGAGGTCGTGACGTTGGCTATTTCAAAACA
>JALUWE010000199.1 GCA_027019845.1 Anaerolineales bacterium
CTCTGAAGGCTTTCCCTCCCGGCTCTTGGTCCATCCGGTTCACCTTCACCCTGCGCACGCCCTATCTCAGCAAGGACGACACCGACTTTTACATCCTCGACAACCCGATCAAGAAGGAGTGGGTCTTCAAAGTGCCCTACGTGGCTCCCAGCCAGTGGAAGGGGGCATTGCGGGCGGCGATGATGCGCAACCTTGCATCTGACCTGCAAGCAGGGCGGGTAGACGAGGAGCAATTTGTAGCGGAACGCCTGCGGCTCTACCGTCTGTTCGGCAGCGAGAAGGAGGGGGCGGCAGAATTCCTGAACCGTGCCTGGGCTTCTCACCGTGTCGGGCCACGCCCCGAGACGGGGACCGAGAGCACCGAGTGGGGAAAGCAGTTCCGGCGCGAGGTCGAGCGGGTCAGTAGCCAGTTCGAGCAGCGATTGCGCGAGCACAAATACCGCGTGGGTGACGTAGAAGGCTTCCAGGGGCGACTTCACTTCTACCCCACGTTTTTCAACAGGATTGGCTTGGAGGTGATCAACCCCCACGACCGCGAGACGGGCGCCGGCCGGCAGCCCATCTACTTCGAATGTGTGCCGGTAGGGGCCACGGGCACCTTTACCCTGCTCTACGTGCCCTGGGCCGATTCGGCATTAAGCCCCGACGAAGTCAGGCGACAGGCGGCCGAAGATTTGGAGGCCGTCGCCCAAGGCGTCGAGGCGATGATGACCCGCTACGGCTTCGGGGCCAAGACCAGCAGCGGGTATGGGGTGGCCGATGTGGAGGTGGAAACTGTGACCGTTCAGCCGCCATCCCAACGGGAAGTATTCCTCAAGGCTTGGTCTAAGAGCGATGCCGATGATTAAACCGCCACGTCATATTGTCTGGAGCACCGAGAGCGTGGACCTGGATGATCCCTTCCAGCGCCGCTGGTACATCCGCCAGGTCCTCCTGCACGGGCGGGAGGAGGACATCCGCACTCTGGACCTGGAGGAACTGGCCCGCATCCTCGACGAGTTGGACCTGCCGGCGCACCTTTACCGCCTTTGGAAGGCGTTTCTGGAGGAGCGAAGCCATGCTTCGGGGTAAATGTATGGAGGAGATCACAGGAGGCGAACACGATGGCTGATCTGGAAAAGCTGGCTCAGCACCGCGAGGCCCTCTTGCTGGCCGAAGTAGCGGCGTGGTTGCATGATGACTTCAAACATACAGACGCGCATATTCACAAATACGTGACGGGGGCACCTCGGCCTTCTGGGAGGCAAAACACCGACGATCTTATTCCATACCGGATTATCACCTTACTGGGACGATCGCTTCCTCTCTCCGATATTCGAAAGCGGAAAAAGCCGGATTTTATCAGTGGTTATTTAAATCGCTGCCACTATACTGCCCACATCGAAAAGCAAGATGGCGATGGCCGGCAAACATATCCCGTCTATCTCAGTTCACCTTTTGGTTGTGAAACCGATAGCACAAGAATTCCTGGCAAACTCGCTTACGACCTGCGTTTAAGGATTTCGTGGTCGGACCTTGGAGCAAACCCGTTCACCAAGGGCGAAAGGGACAATTTGCTCGGTGAAATAAAAACCCTCTTCGAACGAGTTGGTGGTGATACCCGGAGACCAGCGAACGAGATAACGCTATGGGAATGGGGGCACACTGTAGGAGCACTTTACAAGGCTGCACTCGCCGGAGCCCTTTTGGGCTTTAGTCCCCAAGCAGATAACCTTCGCTGGCGTCTACTCAGCGTTCGCTTCGACACTTTGCCCTACTTACTCCAAGTTCATCGCCTCCCTGACCTACAAGCACGTCAACGGCTTCTTACTGAGGCTCTGGACAAGGTACGTGAATTGCTTGAGGTCACTTATCCTCTGGGTACAGAAGTATACCGTGATGAAAATGGCAGCGTCTTTGTCGTACCAGGATGCGACAAGACGAGATGCGCTCTTGACATTTTAGCACTGCAAGATGGTGGAGAAAGCTTAAAAGAACACATCTTGGGGCAGGTAAGGAGAGTATTGGAGGACGAGGTCGTACCAGTAATCAGGATTGATCCAATGCCTTGGTGGGGACAGGACCCACAACGCCAGGGAAACGACGAACTTCCTCCTGTGCCTCAACATACGCGGCCCGTGGTCACTTCATCTGACCCACAGTGGGTTGAACTGCAATGGAAATCCGAAGAGCCTTCTCAGGTCTGCACCGTGTGTGGCCTGCGCCCCCAAGGCCCTTCCCCAAAGGCGAAAGAACGCAACGTGTGCGATGTCTGCGAGCAGCGCCGCGCCGACCGGGCCAGAGCATGGGCGACCCAGAATCTCGACACTACCATCTGGCTTGACGAGGTAGCCGACGAAAACGGTCGCCTGGCCCTCATCGTCGGGCGGTTTGACCTCGAGCATTGGCTCGATGGTTCGCTGGTGCGCACCCTGGCCGTGCGCGAACCCAACGACCAGAACGGCCACACCGCCGACCAAGTAGCTAAGAACCCCTCCTTCGCCCGCCTGCGCCGCGTCTGGGAGACGACCCGCACGTTCTGGCAAGAGGTGGCGCCAACCGACGAGGACACGGCGCTCACCACCTCCTTGGTCGCCCGGTCGGTCAAGCCGGTGGGACCGCGCTTGGAAATCCGAGGGAAGTTGTCTCCCAAGAGGTCAGGGGACACGTTGGGGCGCTACCACACGTATGAACTGGTCTTGCCTCCCGGCTTCAGGCTAAGCGTGGTTTGGGATGAAGACGAGCAGCGTTTCATCACCTGCGACAACCTGGTGTATGCAGCCAAGTTGCTGAAAGGCTACCTTCAGCGTCTCCCCAAGTGGGGGGTGGATCAGGTGAAATCCGCCCTCACCGGCACGCTGACGGTTGAAGAGCCTGTCGGCTACGGTGCCCGCAACAAGGTGTGGGGGACGATCACGCTCACCCGGGGTGCCGAGGAAGTGCCCAACAGCACCTACACGCCGGCCATC
>JALUWE010000200.1 GCA_027019845.1 Anaerolineales bacterium
CGGATCTTCCCAAATTCCTGCGCTACTACGCCCGCGCCGGCGAACAAGGGCTGCGCCAGATGCTGGCCGACCCCGGCGCGGTGCGGCCTAAGTCCGGCGATTTCTTCGCCGCGCTGAACGTGGCCGCCATGTCCGCCTGCTACTCCCCCAACCCGGAGGCGGCCCTGGGTTTCGACCTGCCCCTCGACCCTCACACCGGCGAACTGCGCGCCGAGGTGTGGGCGCGCTGGCAGGCGCTCGACCCGGTCAACCTGGTGGAACGCTACGCCGACAACCTGCGCTCGCTCAGGCTGCTGTTCTTCGATTGCGGCACGCGCGACGAGTACAACCTGCACTACGGCGCGCGCATCTTCGCCCAACGCCTGGCCCGGCACGGCATCCCCTTCGTCCACCAGGAGTTCGACGACGGCCACCGCGGGCTGAACTACCGTTACGACGTTTCGCTGGCCATGATCTCGGAGAGGGTGGAGGGTGGTAAAATTCACCTCACCCCACAACGCGAAAGGAAGTCTCCATGACCAACGCCGTTACAGCCGCGCTCGAATACGCCAAAACCCACCGCTCTCGTTTCATCGACCAGTTGGGGGAACTGCTCGCCATCCCCTCCGTGTCCACCACGCCCGAACATCAGGCCGACATCCAAAAGGCCGCGCACTGGGTGGCCGCTTATCTGGAAAAAATCGGGTTGCAGAACGTGCAGCTTTACCCGCCCGATTCGCACCCGTTGGTGTACGGCGAGGACCTGCGCGCCGGGCCAGAGGCGCCCACCGTGCTGGTCTACGGCCATTACGACGTGCAGCCCGCCGACCCGCTCGAAAAATGGCACACCGATCCGTTCAAACCGGTCATCCGCGAGGGCCAAATCTACGCCCGCGGCGCGACCGACAACAAAGGGCCGTTCATGGCCGTGCTGTACGCGCTGGAAGCCATCCTGAACAACGGGCAACTGCCGGTCAACGTCAAGGTGATGATCGAAGGCCAGGAGGAAATCGGATCGTCTGCGCTGGCGCAGTTCATCGCGGAGAACAAAAAGCTGCTGGCCTGCGATTTTTGCCTCAACCCCGATACCGGGATGCTGGCCCCCGACCTGCCGACCATCACCTACGCGCTGCGCGGGCTGGCCTATTTCGAGCTGAAGGTCTACGGCCCGGCGCAAGACCTGCACTCCGGCGTGTTCGGCGGCGCGGTACACAACCCGGCGCAGGCGTTGTGCGAGCTGATCGCCGGGATGCACGACGCGCACGGGCGCATCACCCTGCCCGGGTTCTACGAAGATGTGCGCCCGCTCGACGAGGAAGAACGCGCCGAACTGGCGCGCATCCCCTTCACCGAAGAAATGTTCCAGGCGCGCACCGGCGTTCCGCAGGTGTGGGGCGAGCCGGAGTTCACCTTCTACGAACGCATCACCGCCCGGCCCACGCTGGAGATCAACGGCTTGTACTCCGGCTTCATCGAGGCGGGCGCCAAAACCGTGCTGCCAGCCTACGCGCTGGCGAAAATCTCCTGCCGCCTGGTGCCAGACCAGGACCCGGCCAAAATCAAGACCTGCCTGGAAACCTACCTGAGCGAAAACGCGGCGGCCACCATCCGCTGGGAACTCACCGAGCTGGTACATGGCGCGGCCTCCATTTCGGACCGGCACTCGCCCTGGGTGCGCGCCATGCAAAAGGCGCAGGAAACCGTGTGGGGTGTGCGCCCGGCCTTCAAACGCGAAGGCGGCAGCGTGCCGGTGGTCACCCAGTTACAGCAGATTTTGGGCGTGGACTCGGTCAACGTGGGCTGCGCGCTGCCCGACGACAACATGCACGGCCCGAACGAAAAGATGAACCTGGCCGTTTGGGAGAAAAGCCTGGCTTCGTACATCCATTTCTTCTATAATCTCGCTGGGCAGGGGCAGGCGGGTGAACAGGTAGACAGGTAAGACAAGTAGACAGGTAAGACAAATAAGACAAATAAGACAAGTAAGACAAATAAGACAAGTAAGACAAATAAGACAAGTAAGACCACTCCGACGAATGAAACCAATGAACCAACTCCCCACATACGGCGGGCAGGCCGTGATCGAAGGCGTGATGATGCGCGGCGCGCGCGCGGTGGCGATTGCCATGCGCGCGCCGGATAAACGCATCGTGCTGCACACCGAAAAACTAAGCGGCATCTACAAGAGCCGCCTCACCAAAATCCCGTTTTTGCGCGGGCTGGTGGTGTTGTGGGACGCGCTGGGGCTGGGGATGCGCGCCCTGACCATTTCCGCCAACGTGCAAACCGGCGAGGACGAAAAGCTGGAGGGGCCCGCGCTGTACCTGACGCTGGGGCTTTCGCTGGCGTTCGGCATCGGCTTATTCTTTTTGCTCCCGGCCGGCGCGGGGTGGCTGTTCGAGCGGGTGTTCGCCCCCCTCACCGCGCTGAACGCCACCGGTCTGGCCTGGATCGGCAATCTGTTGGAGGGCGTGGCGCGGCTGGCGCTGCTGATCGGCTACATTTACGCCATCGGCCAGATCGAGGACATCAAACGCGTCTTCGCCTACCACGGCGCGGAGCACAAAACCATCAACGCGTTCGAGGCCGGGGAGGAACTGACGCCGGAGAACGTAGCCCGCTACTCGCTCGAACACCCGCGCTGCGGCACGGCTTTTTTGCTCACCCTGATCCTGGTCTCGATCCTGATCTTCACCCTGCTGGGGCCGATGCCGCTGCTCTGGCGGCTGGTTACGCGGGTGCTGCTCATACCGGTGCTGGCCGCGCTGGCCTACGAATACATCCGCTGGACCGCCGCCCACATGGGCAACCCCTTCGTGCATTGGCTGGTGAAGCCGAACATGGCGTTACAACGCCTGACCACCCGCGAACCCAGCCTGGACATGCTGGAGGTGGCGATTGCTTCCTTCGAGGCGATGCGCCTGGAGGAGCAAAACCAGGGAGATAAGGTAATCGTATAGCTCAACCTACCCCCTTTCGTACCCGGAAAAGGACGCCAATCAGACGTCCTTTGCATACAACGCCGGATTTTTCGAGACAGGCAGGCCGCCTGTCTCTTTTTATTCCATTCGAGTATACTGCCTGCCATGCAGAATCAAATTCCTTTCGAAAAGTTTTGGGCTGTCTTTGCTGCCCTGATTCTGGCTGGGCTGGCTTGCCTGTCGCTGCCGGGAAGCAGCACCCCGCCCGCACTGCCCACATCGGGCAGCCAGGAGCTATTCCAGGGGGTCACGTACACCAAAGAAGTGCGCACCTCCCCGCGGCCTGTGGTGATCCACGTGGTCGAAGTCGATCTGCGCGCCGCGGGGATCGGCATCCTGGTCACTCCCGGCGATCCAGACCAGGAACTGCCGCTCGAGGCGCGCACCACCTCGGAGTTCCTGGAGGAGTTCGGGGTGCAGATCGCGGTCAACGGGGACGGGTTCACCCCCTGGCGGTCGGGGTTCAATGCCTACCCCCGGTCCGGGGACCGGGTGGACGTGCTGGGGTTCGCGGCCTCGAATGGGGTGGTCTATTCCCAACCGCGCGACGACGTGCCCACCCTGTATTTTGGCCGCACGAAAAACAAAGCGGTGTTCAACCGCCCGCCCTCCAAAATCCTGCACGCCATCTCCGGGCTGGAGATGATCGTCAAGAGCGGCAAACCCCTGCCCGGGCTGGGAGGCGACCCCCAGCCGCGCACCGCTATCGGCCTGAACCGCTCCGGCAAAACCCTGATCATCGTGGTGGTGGATGGGCGCCAGAGCGGGTACAGCGAAGGCGTAACCGTGGCTGAGCTGGCGCAAATCCTGGTGGACTACGGCGCGCACGAGGCCATGAACATGGACGGCGGCGGCTCCTCCACCCTGGTGATGGAGGCAGAAAACGGCCAGCCCGTGGTGCTCAACTCGCCCATCGACAACCAGATTCCCGGACGCGAACGCCCGGTAGGCAACCATTTGGGGATCTTTGCACGGCGCGGGGGCGATTGAGGAATTGGGAGTTGTATTCTGAGTGTTCAGTCAAGAACCAACCAACGAATTGACGCATCCCCCTAAATCATGTAAACTCCCCACATGGAAATCGACCTGGAGCTTTACCGCCGCAGCGTTACCGTCTCTGAGCACCCGCGCATCCGACTGTCCGTGATCGACATCGCGCCGGACAGCCCGGAACGAACGCTGGTGTTCATTCACGGGTACGGGGGATACGCCTTGCACTGGAAATACCAGTTGCAGGAGTTCTGGGTCAAGAACCGGGTGATCGCCCTCGATTTGCGCGGCCACGGCCACTCCAGCAAGCCGCCGGGCAAATACACCATGGACGAAATCCAGGCCGATCTGGTGGCCGCGCTGGACGCTCTGGGTGTCAGCGAGAAGATCGTCATGATCGGCCACTCGTTCGGCGGCGCGGTGGTCACCGAATTCGTTTACCGCAACCCGGAACGGGTGGAGCGCATGATCCTGATCGCCAGCTCCGGGGAATACAAGCTCGATCCGCTGCGCAGCCTGGGCCTGAACATGCCGGTCTGGTTGATGCGGGTGGCAGACCGCTTCACCCGCCCGTGGCTGCACGCGCCGTTCCGCGTGCTGAAGCCCTGGTATCACAACAACCTGTCCAAATGGGTGGGCTGGAGCATGATGCGCGACATCACCGTGCCCGCGCTGGTCATCCGCGGCCACCGCGACCGCATCTTCGCCACCCACATGTTCGAGGAAGTGGCCCGCGTGCTGCCCAACGCGGAGGAGGTGGACATGGGAGCCTCCGCGCACATGGTGATGCTCGAACGCCGCGACGCCACCAACCGGGCGATCAAACGCTTTCTGGAGCAGGCCCCGCGCTCCTGGCGAGAGAGCGAAGCGCGCGCCGACGAATCGGCCCGCGCGGTGTTGCTGCGCGAACGCCCCTGGTTGAAGCACTACGAAAGCGGGGTGCCCTACACCGTCGCCATCCCCAACGTGCCCGTCCACCAGTTTTTGCGCTCCGCGGCGCGGCGGTTTCCCTCCCAAACCGCGCTCATCTTCGAGGGCCGGCGCATCTCCTACCGCCAACTGGAGCAGGAGGTCAACCGCTTTGCCAACGTACTGCGCGGCCTGGGCCTCGAACACCGGGACCGGGTCATGCTATTGTTGCCCAACATCCCGCAAATGGTGATCGCGTTCTACGCGGTGTTGAAAGCGGGCGGCGTGCCGGTCTTCACCCTGCCGGACACGGGCCCCGAGGAGCTGGTGCGCCGGATCGAGGATTCCGGCACCCGCGTCCTGTTGACCATCCCCCAATTTGGGGAGGCGGCGCAGGCAGCCATGCAGCAGGCCGGCGTGGCGCAGGGCGGCCCGCTGGAACACCTGGTCTTCACCAGCGTGGCCGAATACCTGCCGGCCCTCAAACGCCTCGCACTGCTGGCCGACGGGGATAAACGCAAACAACTCGAACCGCCCATCCCCGCCGGGGAGGGGATTCACGACTACCGGGCGCGAATGCGCGCCGCGGCCCGCGAGTTCGCCCCCGCGAACGTCTCCCCACACGATCTGGCCGCCATCGTCTACACCGGCGGCACCACCGCGGACCCCAAAGGGGTGATGCTCTCCCATCGCAATCTGGTCGCCAACACCCTGCAAACCCGCCACTGGATCCCGGAGGCGCGGCAGGGCCGCGAACGCTTCCTGTGCGTCATCCCCTTCTCGCACATCTACGGTCTGACCACCGCGCTCAACATCCCGGTCTCCATCGCCGCCACCCTGATCCTGAAGCCCCGCTTCGAGGTGCAGGAAGTGCTGGAGACCATCAAACGCTACCGGCCCACCCTGTTTCCGGGCGTTCCCCAGATGTACGTGGCGATTGCCAGCTTCCCCGGGGTGCGCAAATACCGCATCAGCTCGATCAACGCCTGCATCAGCGGCTCTGCACCGCTGGCCATCGAGGCCCAGGAGCAGTTCGAGAAGCTGACCCGCGGCCGTCTGGTGGAGGGCTACGGCCTGACCGAGGCCTCCCCCGTCACCCACGCCAACCCGTTGAGCGGCCTGCGCAAAATCGGCAGCATCGGCATCCCCCTGCCCTCGACCGAGGCCAAGATCGTCGATCTGGCAAAACGAAAACACACCGTGCCCACCGGGCAGATCGGGGAACTGGCGGTGCGCGGCCCCCAGGTCATGCTCGGCTACTGGCAAAACGAAGAGGAGACCCAAAAGGTGCTCACCCCAGACGGCTGGCTGCTGACCGGCGATGTAGCACAGATGGACGCGGACGGCTATTTTCGCATCATCGCACGCAAGGCCGACATGTGGTACCCGGCCAAACCCGGCGAACCCGCCTTCCCGCGCGATGTCGAAGAGGTGCTGTACGAGATTCCGCAGGTCAAAGAGGCCGCGGTGGTCGCCATCGCCGGGCAACCGATTGCCTTCCTGATCGCCCACAAGAAAGAACGTCCCAAAGTGGCCGATGTGCTGGCCTATTGCAAACGCCGTCTGCCTCCCGAGTTGGTGCCCAGGCTGGTGATCTTCGTAGACGACTTTCCGCGCACCTTCATCGGCAAGGTGCTGCGTCGCGAGCTGGCCCGGCGCTACAAACACGAGATCACATGAGCCGCGTGAAACTGCTTCAGAACTGAAACGCAATTATTATCCAGATTGAGTAAAATTTCCCCAAATGAAAGCGCGCGCCTACAACGGTCACTACGTTCATTACATCCAGGAGGGCAACGGCCCGCCCGTGATCATGATTCACGGCGTGGCCGGTTCGCACCACCATTGGAAATACCTGCGCCCGGAACTGGCCGCCGCGGGCTTTCAGGTGTTCGCCCTCGACCTGTTAGGGCATGGTAAAAGCGAAAAGCCAGAGTGCAACGGCACTGGCTATCACATCGAGGCCATCTATGCACATCTGGCAAACTGGATAAGCCACCTGGAACTGAAACAGCCGCCCATCCTCATCGGGCACTCGATGGGCGCGTACCTGATGCTGTTGTATGCCATCCGCAACCCCGGCAAAGTGCGCGGCATGGTGCTCGTCAGCCCTTTTTACAACCCCAAACAGCTCTCGGGCCTGCTCAGGCTGTCTTTGCGCGGGGAACGTTTGAGCACAAAAGTGTTGCGTGTCGCGCCGGCATGGACGATTTCTTCTGCCATGGCACTGACAAAGCTAAAGGGGGAACAGCTATCACGAGCCGACCGCAAACAACTGGCGCTGGACTTCAAACGCAGTGATCCGCGGGTGATCACCTTCCCGAAAACCACCCAAGACCTGAGTCCCTATTTGAAGCGCATCAAGGAGCGGGTGTTGATTGTATGGGGCAAGAGCGATCTGACTTTGTCCCCCAAATCTTACCCTGCATTGGTCGATGCGCTTCCCAACGCACTCGCCTGCCCGTTGCCCGGCGGCCACAACATCCATCTGACTCATCCGGCCTTCAACCAGCACATCATCCAGTTTCTGAATCAACTCTTTATGCGCCAAACGGAAGCGTAGCGTAACCTGAGCCCCCCCGTTGTTGGAATTGTCATTACGAACCGCCGCCAGGCGGTGAAGCGATCTCCCCCATGGGGGAGATCGCTTTGTTTCGACGCTGCTCAGGACAGGCGGTCGCTGCCGCCGGTGGTTAGAAACCACCGCCTGGGTGGGTGGGGAAATCCGTTTCAACGGGTTTGGTATGCGCAGCCGGTGAATTGTGTTCACGGCGGGGTTTGGCAATGCCGCTGCCAACCGCGGCCAGGCGGTATCTACCCTGAGCACAGCCTCTCCCGTCATGTTGAGAGAGCGCAACCTGTCATGTCATTCTGAGGGCACGAAGTGCCCGAAGAATCTCCCTCACCATCGCCGAGATTCTTCACTGTCACTCAGAATGACACACGACCACCGTCATTCTGAGGGGCATCAGCCCCGAAGAATCTCCCCCGCCATCGCCGAGATTCTTCGCTCCCCGTCCCCGGTCGTCCGTCCAACCACCTGGACGCCTCCAATAACCACGCGCCGAACAAGGGGATTGAAACTTGAGGCGACCGTCTGTCGGGGCGACCGGCCGGTCGCCCCGACTCCCAATAACCACGCGCCGAACAAGGGGATTGAGACCATTCCCCCCGCAGCGGTTGGTCGCGCCAACCGCTGCCCCAAACCTGTCCTTGATTTCATCAACTGCGTAAGTGCTGTCAGGTTAGCAAGTGTGGCTATCCCCCTAAACTGTCATTTTCCGTTGGATGACATATTTCGCAAATCGCGTTCTCCGATGGAATGGCAGCATCGTCGTGTGCGAAGTACAGTTGTTTGTGTTCCGGGCAAACGAAGAACTTCCGCGGCCATTCAATAGGGCGTCCATCCGGCATCAGAAAGTAGGCTCGACTAGAGATACTCTGTCCTTCGTTGAGCATCAACATAGCGACCTCCTGATGATGTGATGATGGAACGGGGGAGAAGAGACCCCAGGGGTTTGTAGGCCCCCGGGGTCTCCGGAAAGTTACGTTTCGTAGAATTCACCTTCGATCACCTCACCCTCCTCCTCGGGGGATTGCCCGCCGTTGGTGGTGGGTGCGGGACCGCCGGGCATGGGACCGCTACCCGCTGTCTGAGCAGCCTGTTGCGCGTAGAGCTGCTGGCTGATAGCGTGGAACTGGTTTTGCACCTCGTCGATCAGGCTCTTGATGCGAGCGGTATCTTCGCCCTGGGCTGCCTCGCGCAGTTCTTTGATCTTGGCTTCGATGTTCTCACGCTCGCCAGCCGGGACTTTGTCGCCCAGTTCGTTGAGGGTCTTTTCGGTCTGGTAGGCCAGGTTATCCGCGGTGTTGCGGGCCTCGATCAGTTCGCGTCGCTGGCGGTCTTCGGCCTCGTGCTCTTTGGCCTCGCGCACCATGCGTTCGATCTCGGCCTCGCTCAGGTTGGTGGAGGCAGTGATGGTGATCTTCTGCTCTTTGCCGGTGGCCTTGTCTTTAGCGGTCACATTGAGAATGCCGTTGGCGTCGATGTCGAAGGTGACTTCGATCTGGGGCACGCCGCGCGGTGCGGGCGGGATGCCGTCCAGCCGGAAGTGGCCCAGGCTCATATTCTGGGACGCCAGGGGGCGTTCACCCTGCAACACGTGAACGTCAACCGCGGTCTGATTGTCCGCTGCGGTGGAGTAGATTTCGGTCTTGCGCACCGGGATGGTGGTGTTGCGCGGGATCATCACGGTCATCACACCACCCAGGGTCTCGACACCCAGTGAGAGCGGGGTGACGTCCAACAGGAGGACGTCTTTGACCTCGCCGGCCAGCACCCCGGCCTGGATGGCCGCGCCCACAGCCACCACCTCGTCCGGGTTGACGCCCTTGTGAGGCTCTTTGCCGGTCAGGGAGCGCACCAGGTCCTGCACCATGGGCATCCGGGTTGCGCCGCCGACCAACACCACCTCGTCGATGTCGGAGGCTTTCAGCCCGGCATCTTTGAGCGCGGCGTTGAACGGCTTTTTGAGACGCTCCACCAGCGCTTCGGTCATCTGCTCGAATTTAGCACGCGTCAGTTTGTATTGCAGGTGTTTGGGGCCGCTGGCGTCTGCGGTGATGTAGGGCAGGTTGATTTCGGTTTCGTGGACACTGGAAAGCTCAACTTTGGCTTTCTCCGCCGCCTCCCGCAGGCGTTGCAACGCCTGGCGGTCCTGGCGCAGGTCGATGCCGTGTTCCTTCTTGAATTCATCCGCCAGCCAGTCCACGATGCGCTCATCCCAGTTGTCGCCGCCCAGGTAGGTGTCGCCGTTGGTGGCCTTCACCTGCACCACGCCGCCGCCGACCTCCAGAATGCTGACATCGAAGGTGCCGCCTCCCAGGTCGAAGACCAGGATGGTTTCGTTTTCCTTTTTATCGAGTCCATAGGCCAGGGAAGCCGCGGTCGGCTCATTGATGATGCGCAACACTTCCAGCCCTGCGATGCGTCCGGCGTCTTTGGTGGCCTGGCGCTGGCTGTCGTTGAAGTAGGCCGGTACGGTGATGACGGCTTTGTCCACCTTCTCTCCCAGATAGGCTTCGGCATCGGCCTTGAGCTTAGAAAGAACCATGGCCGAAATTTCCTGGGGGCTGTATTCGCGGCCGGTTACCGGGATTTTGACACGCGCGTCGCCCGCCGGGCCGCGCACCACCTGGTATGGCACCATGCTGCGTTCGTATTCGACATCTTCGTATCGTTTGCCAATGAACCGTTTGATGGAAAAAATGGTGTTTTCAGGATTGATCACAGCCTGGCGCTTGGCGGTCTGCCCCACAAGACGTTCCCCGTTTTTGTTGAATGCCACTATAGAAGGGCAGAGACGGGAACCTTCTGCAGTGGGGATCACAACTGGATCGCCGCCCTCCATCACGGCGACCACGCTGTTCGTAGTTCCGAGATCGATTCCAATGATTTTCGACATAAGAGACTCCTTTTACACTTTACATTTTACGCTGCTTTAGAATACCTGAAATTTGCAAGATTTTCATTAACAGGGTGTAGGAAGTGTGTTAGCGACAGCGCCATTCCCACCCGTGCATCTCGTAGAGGCGGCCAAATGTCACCCGGATTCCAGGGCATTTGTCCCTTTCTTTCACGCCACTTTTTGATACGCTGTAGGAATAGTCGCCGCGTTAGCGTAAATTTTCTCCCACTTGCGCTATAATTACCATCCATACGCATCTCTAATATCCAATCTCTAATATCCAATATCCAACCCCTAGCACCCAATCTCCAACCTCTCATTCAGGAGTCCAACATGGCAAACTTCAAAGTCTCAATCATTGGCGCCGGGATGACCGGCGCGACCGCTGCACATTGGCTGGCCGAATTAGAGCTGGCCGATATTGTTTTGGTGGACATCGTCGAAGGGATGCCCCAGGGCAAAGCACTCGATCTGCTGGAGGCCATGCCGGTGATCGGCAAAGATGTCAACGTAGTGGGCACCAACGACTACGCCGACACCGCCGGGTCCGACATCATCGTGATCACCGCGGGGCTGCCTCGCAAACCCGGCATGAGCCGCGATGATCTGCTCAATACCAACGCCAAAATCGTGGCAACCGCTACCCAAGAGACCATCAAAGGCTCACCGGATGCGATCTACATCATCCTGACCAACCCGCTGGACGTGATGTGCTACGTCGCCTGGAAAGAAAGCGGGCTGCCGCCTCACCGCGTCGTTGGGCAGGCGGGCATCCTGGACTCAGCCCGGATGCGCGCCTTCGTGGCGATGGAAACCGGAATCAGCGTGCAGAACATCCACTGCTACGTGCTGGGCGGCCACGGCGATTCCATGGTGCCCCTCACCCGGCATTCCAATATCGCTGGCGTACCCTTGCGGGACTACCTCCCCGCGGACCGTTTGGCAGCCATCGTGGAGCGCACCCGCAAAGGCGGCGGCGAGATCGTCAGCCTGCTCAAGACCGGCAGCGCGTTCTACGCCCCCTCCGCCGGGATCGTGCAGATGGTGGAAGCCATCCTGAAAGACAAGAAATTGATCGTCCCCTGCGCGGCCTACATGCAAGGCCAGTACGGCCTGAACGACATCTTCTTCGGCGTGCCCACCATGCTGGGGCGCAAAGGCGTCGAAAAAATCATCGAATACCAGCTCGACGACGAGGAAATGGCCGCGCTGAAAGCCTCTGCCGCGGGGGTGGAGGCAAACACCGAGAAGGTACGAGGGTGAGTCCGAACGATGGCGCCGAAAAGCCGAACACCTACCACTACTTGTGGCTTAAACTCTCAAGGAGGTTCCGATGCCCAAAAACACACTGACCATTACCGATAACCGCACCGGCAAGACCTACGAAATCCCCGTCGAGCACGATACCATCAACGCCATGGACTTGCGCCAGATCAAAGTCAACCCCGACGACTTTGGCATGATGAGCTATGACCCGGGTTTCAAGAACACCGCCTCGACCAAGAGCAAAATCACCTACATCGACGGCGAAAAAGGCATTTTGCGTTATCGCGGCTATCCCATCGAGCAGTTGGCCGAAAACTGTAAATACCTGGAAGTGTCTTACCTGATCCTGAACGGCGAGCTGCCCACCCAGGAACAATACGACGAGTGGGAGTACGAAATCCTGCATCACACCTTCATCCATGAAAACGTGAAGCAGCTCATGCACGCCTTCCGCTACGATGCCCACCCAATGAGCATGTTCATCAGCATCGTGGCAGCCATGTCCACCTACTATCCCGAAGCCAGAAACATCTTCGATCTACAGGCGCGGCACAAACAGATCGTGCGCCTGATCGCCAAGGTGCCCACCATCGCGGCCTTCACCTACCGCCACAGCCGCGGGCTGCCCTACGTGTACCCGGACAACGATCTGAGCTACACCGGCAACTTCCTCAACATGCTGGATAAGATGACCCAGATGAAATACCAGCCCAACCCGGTGTTGGAACGCGCCCTGGACGTGCTCTTCATCCTGCACGCCGACCACGAACAGAACTGCGGCACGGCTGCCATGCGGGTGATCGGCTCCAGCCACCCCGACCCGTATTCCGCGGTGGCCGGCGCGGCCGGCGCGCTGTACGGCCCCCTGCACGGCGGCGCGAACGAGGCCGTGTTACGCATGTTGATGGAGATCGGCGACGTCAAAAACGTGCCCGACTTCATCAAGCAAGTCAAAAACCGCGAGCGATTGCTGATGGGCTTCGGCCACCGGGTGTACAAGAACTACGACCCGCGCGCCCGCATCATCAAGCAAGTGGCCGACGAGGTCTTCGAAGTCACAGGCCGCAACCCCCTGCTCGACATCGCGTTGGAACTGGAGCGCATCGCGCTGGAAGACGATTTCTTCATACAGCGCAAACTCTACCCCAACGTGGATTTCTACTCCGGCATCATCTACCAGGCCATGGGCTTCCCGGTCTCGATGTTCCCGGTGCTGTTCGCCATCCCGCGCACCACCGGCTGGCTGGCCCAATGGGTGGAGATGCTGGAAGACCCCGAACAAAAAATCGCCCGCCCGCGGCAGATTTACCTGGGCGAAGACAAGCGCGATTTTGTCCCCATGGACCAACGCGGGTAAACTCCCCTCTACTGGCGGAGTCCCATACAAAAAACAAAGACCTCACAGGTTAGACCTCACAGGTTTGAGAAACCTGTGAGGTCTTTACCGTCGGCGGAGCACGACCGGCACCCCCTTTGCCGGGCGCAAGGTGAGCGTCATCCGGGGTTCGAGCGTGTACGGCGGCACCAGATCCACCTGATAGCGTTGGGCGATCATCGCCAGG
>JALUWE010000201.1 GCA_027019845.1 Anaerolineales bacterium
GCAGCCGGGGGTGCAGTTCGTGGTGGCGATCAACCCTGGCCGCCCGTTTTCGATTCGCGATTCGCAGGCCGTCACGCGCTATGAGTACATTGTCGAGGCGTTGGATTCATGGGCGAGCGCGCTGGGTGCGAATCACAAGTACGATCTCAGCCTGTTGATGAACGCCGCGCCCGACGCCGTTCACCTGACGGATGCCGGTGAATGGCTGGACGCGCTGTATGCCGCGCCCAGCGACCATCGCAACGCCATACCCAATCTGTCCATCCTCTCCCAGGCGATTAGTGTGGCCGCCGACACCACGCCGCGCCAGGGGATGGGCCGCGCTGTGTTGTTCATCACCCCCAACCCGGACCAGGCCACCGCGGCCGCGTTGGGCAGCCTGACCGCCCAGGCACAACAGGCCGGCGTGCACATCTTCGTTTGGATGGTTGCCGCCGAATCCTACTTCAACTCACCGGGCGCGCTCGCGTTACAAGAGATGGCTTTCGCCACCGGCGGCAATTTCTTCGCCTATTCCGGCACCCAACCCTTCCCCGACATCGACGCCTATCTGGAGCCGCTCAGCCGTATTTACGCTTTCAGTTACACCTCCCGCATCACGGCCAGAGGGGAACAGGAACTGGCAGTGGAGATCGACTCGCCCGCCATTCAGACCACCTCCGCCATTCGGACGTTCAGCCTGGATGTACAGCCTCCCAATCCGTTCCTGGTTTCTCCCCCCGCGGAGATTTACCGCGCCGTGATCACGGATGAGAGCAACCAGGTGGTTGGCTTCACCCCTGAAGAGCAGACCATCGAGATCATGGTGGAATTCCCGGACGGCTACGAGCGCGACCTGACCCGTACCACCCTGTACGTCAACGGCAAAATCGCGGCGGAGAACACCGCGCCCCCCTTCAAGATATTCACCTGGGATTTGTCGGAGATCACCGAAAGCGGTGAGTTCGTCATCCAGGTGGAGGCGGTCGATTCGCTCGGTTTGAGCAGTGTGAGCATGGCGACTCCGGTGGACATCACTGTGCAGCGACTGCCGGAGGGTTTTGCCGCCGAAGTTTCCCGCAACAGCTCGATCATCGCTGTGGTGGCGGTGTTGATCGCAGGCTCGATCCTGATCCTGGCGCTGGTGATGGTGATGCGGAAGCGTCACCAACCCCACCCCAACCAGATGGGGAAACGTCGCAAAAAACGCAAGCCCCCGGCCTCCCAGCCCCCCCCTGTGAACGGCAACGGCGCGGCCCTCACGCCGCGAAAACGCCTCCCCACCTGGGCCAGGCAGATACCCGGCATCCCAGGCCGCATTCACTGGCCGCGAGGGGGACGATCTTCCCGGCCCTACGGCTATCTCGAACGCGTCTACGATCCCGATTCCATCGAGGCCCTCACTCCCACGCAGCCCATTCCGCTGACTATGCCGGAAATCACATTGGGGGCCGACCCGGAGCGAGCAACCCTGGTATTGGAAGACCCTTCCGTAGACAAACTCCACGCCCGGCTGCGCAGAGGACAGGACGGCAAAGTCTATCTGCAAGATAACGGCTCCGTAGCCGGCACGTGGATCAACTTTACGCTCACAAATTCCAAAGAAATGCCGCTCCAAGACGGGGACATGATCCACATCGGGCGGGCTGCTTTTCGCTTCAAGCTCAACGATCCGGCCGCGCACTGTGAGCCGGAGGTGATTTTCGAAGAGTTGTAGTTGGTAAAGTGGGGAGTTGGGGGCGTTTGAAAAGAGCTTCACAACCCTGCCTGAATAGACCCGCAAAGTCTAGTACAATTGACCTGGCGACGTACCACACGCGCGCCATGCCCCGCGTCCGCTACCGACCACCGCCCACTGAATACTGAATACTGAATACTGAATACTGACCACTGAACACTGACCACTGACCACCCCTCATGCACATCATCCTCACCCACGAACAGGCCGATTTCGACGCGGTGGCCTCCCAATTGGGGGCCTGGCTCTTCGACCAGCAGGCCATTCCCGTGTTGCCGCAGCGCGTCAATCGCAACGTGCGCGCCTTTTTGACCATCTACGGCGCGGAGTTGCCCTTCGTGGAACGCCGTGACCTGCCCAAAGAACCCATCCGGCACGTCACCCTGGTGGACACGCAATCCATGACCACGCTGAAGGGGATGCAAAAAGAGGCCCGCGTCCAGGTGATCGACCATCACGAGCTGCGCGATGATTTGCCTCCCCACTGGAACGTGAGTGTGCAGCCCACCGGCGCGACCGCCACGCTGCTGGTCGAAGGCATCGAAGAACAGGACATCCCCCTGACGGTGGCGCAGGCCACGCTGCTGTTGCTGGGCATCTATGAAGACACCGGATCGCTGACCTACACGCGCACCACCCCCCGCGATCTGCACGCGGCCGCCTACCTGCTCGAACAGGGCGCCAGCCTGGACATCGCCGCCAACTACCTCAACCACCCGCTCTCGCTGGCACAACAGGCCATTTTCGAGCAGCTGCTGGCAGGCATCGAAACCCACCATATACACGGCTACGCCATCGTGATTGGCCGCTGCGACGCCAGCCAGATAGACGAAGAGCTTTCCACCATTGCGCACAAATTGCGCGATTTGCTCGACCCCGACGGGCTGATCCTGCTCTTCACCATCCGGGGCGGGGTACAGTTGATCGCCCGCTCCACCCATGAACGGGTAGATGTGGCCGGGATCGCCGCCCACTTTGGGGGGGGCGGGCACAAACGCGCGGCCGCGGCCATGATCAAAGAGGGCGACATCGAGGCCGTCTACCGCGACCTGATCGAAATTCTCCCCCAACACATCCGCCCGCCGATCACGGTCGCTCAGATCATGTCCCACAGCCCGCAGCTGCTCGCGCCGGACACGCCCGCCGCAGAGGCCGCCGCACGGATGCAGCGCTACGGCTATGAGGGGTACCCCGTGGTCGAAAACGGCAAAGTGATCGGGCTGCTCACCCGCCGCGCGGTGGACCGCGCCCTCTCCCACCGCTTGAATCTACCGGCTGAAAAATTAATGGAAGCCGGGGAAGTCACCGTCCACCCGCATGATTCCATCGAGCATCTCCAGCAGGTGATGACCGATACCGGCTGGGGACAGATTCCGGTGGTGGACCCCGACAGCGGGCAGATCGTCGGCATCGTGACCCGCACAGACCTGCTCAAAAACCTGGCCGCGGAGCCAACCACCGTCCCCGGCTACCTCAACCTGTCCCGCCAGCTCGAAGAAGCGCTCCCCCCCGGGCACCTGGCGCTGCTCAGGGCCATTGCCGCCATGGCCGGGCAACAACGCTGCGCGTTGTACATCGTGGGCGGCTTCGTGCGCGACCTGCTGCTCGGACAGCCCAGCCTGGATTTCGACCTGGTGGTGGAGGGCGACGCGATTGCCCTGGCCAAAGCACTGGCGCGCAAATACGGCGGCCGCGTCACCACCCATCGCCGCTTCGGCACTGCAAAATGGTTCCTGGATGCGGTGGATGCTGAGCAGTTTTCCGTGTTCGGTGGACAGGATGCAGGGGACAGGCCGTCCATTCACCATTCGACTACAGGTCCACCATTACCCGCCACCATCGACCTGATCACCGCCCGCACCGAGTTCTACACCCACCCGACCGCGCTGCCCACCGTGGAGCGCGGCAGCATCAAGCTCGACCTGCACCGCCGCGATTTCACCATCAACACGCTGGCTTTGCGCCTGGACGGTCTGCACTACGGCGAGCTGCACGACTATTGGGGCGGCTACAACGATTTGCGCCAGGGACTCATTCGGGTGCTGCACTCCGTCTCCTTCGTGGACGACCCCACCCGGATGCTGCGCGCGGTGCGCTTCGAGCAGCGTTTCGGTTTTCAAATCGAGGCGCGCACCCTGGAGTTGCTGCAAGCCGCGCTCGTTCCGCCGGAGGGGTCGGGCCAGACGCTGCTCGAACGGGTGTCGGGCGACCGTATCCGCCACGAGCTGGATCACATCCTGGACGAGCCACAGGCCGCCCGGATGCTGGCGCGGCTGCACGAGCTGGGGTTGCTGGCAGCCATCCACGATGCGATCCCGTGGGACGAGTGGATCGCCGCCCGCATCGACCGCCTGACGGGGATCGAACCCGGACCGGAGTGGGGTTTGGAGTCGCTCCCGAAGGGCGTTCCGCTCACTCGGGGGTTGGCCTACACGCTGTGGTTCATCCGCCTTCAGCCAGGCCAGGCGCGCCGCATCTGCCGGCGGTTGAAGATGTCCAATTCCCTGAAAGCCACCATTCTGGCAGCCTGCAAGCTGTGGGGCGACCTGCCGGGCCTGGCCGGTCTGCCTCCCAGCGCAGTGGTCGCCCGGCTGGAGAGTGTGCCGCCGCTCGCCCTGTACGCCGCCTGGCTGGCCTGTGATGAGGAGCGGGGCAGGGACAGGCTGCACGAATTTGCCAGACGGTGGAGGCACACGCGCCCCCAGACGACCGGGCATGATTTGCGCGCGCTGGGGCTGCCGCCGGGACCCATCTATCGCCAGATTCTCCAGCGCCTGCGCGCCGCCTGGTTGGATGGGGAAATCCATTCCGCGGACGAAGAGAAAGCCCTGCTGGGGCGTTTGATCGAGGCCTTCGAGGAGAAAGCAGCACCGTGACAGCCAGATCGAGGCTTGAGCAATCACCACACGAGCAGGCGCAAGACCACTTGCGCGCCCCAGGCGCGCGGCTTCCGGCAGACGTTTGCATCCGCCACCTGATTCGCGCGGATTTGCCTCTGCTGGAATGGGAGGGGGAATACACACATTTCCGCCGCGTGTTTTTCAGAGCCTACCAGAACGCGCGGCAGGGGCGCGCGGTGTTGTGGGTGGCGGTTGCACCTCCCCGTCAGATGCTGGGGCAGGTGTTCGTGTTGCTGCGCGGCGCGCGGCAGGAACTTGCGGACGGCGCCACGCGGGCGTATTTGTACGCCATTCGCGTCCGCCCCGCGTACCGGAATCTGGGGCTGGGGTCGCGTCTGATCGAGACCGCCGAACAAGACTTGCGAAAGCGGGGCTTCCGCATCGCCACCCTGAACGTGGCGCGGGACAATTGCGCTGCGTTGCGTCTTTACACCCGGTTGGGATACCAGATCGTGGCTGAGGACCCCGGGCGCTGGTGGTACTACGATCACCAGGGCCGCCGCCGGGAAGTGGTCGAACCTGCCTGGCGGATGGAAAAGGAGCTGCTCGGATGAGAAAAATTCGTGGTTTTTGGTGGGTCGTGGTGGCACTGGGCCTCGTGCTCTTGCTGCCTTTTCCCGTGGTCTCCAAACTCGAAGAGCAGGATGCCTTTTGTGTGGCCTGCCACCTGGCGCCGGAACAGACCTACGTGTTGCGCTCCCAGATGGCGCTGCAAGAGGCTGGCGCGCTGATGGACCTCGCCAGCGACCATTACCGCGTTTCCGAAACCGCTTTCCGCTGCATCGACTGCCACCGCGGAGATGACAGCCCGGCGCACCGCTTTCAGACCTTTACCCTGGGCGCTCGTGATGCCCTGATCTGGCTCAGCGGACAGGCAGACGAGACAATCGAAAAAGGTACTGCCAGCGATCCGGCCTTGCTGGAAGCCAGTTGCCTGAAGTGTCATTTGAAAACGTTGGTGGAATTGGGCTTCAACAACCACTATCACAACCAGCTACCGCAGGCGTTGCTGGCCGAGCAGGCCGGGTTGGAACCGGTCGAGCCGCCGGGCGGCCTGAGCGGGGATTTGTTCATCCGGCTGGGTGAATCCAACACCACGCTGACCTGTCTTGCCTGCCACCAGGCGCACGTCAGTATCCCGGACGGCGAGCTAACACTGTTCATGGATGTGGACAACGTGTTGCTGCCCGCTTGCGAGCAGTGCCACCGCGAAACCGGGGCCGGCCCTCAGAATTTGAGCGGTTCAGGTGAGTAAGCGGTTAAATCCTGTCGATCACGGTCTTGCAAGTCGTTTTGTTTCATGTTAAAATTTCACCAGCGTTGCACCAGTAGTCATACTGAGAACAGCGAAAAGTGGGTAATTCCCACTTTTTCTGCTGTAATAGGCAATTCATCAATCCCGTTTGGGTAGTGGTCACGGAGTAAGTGATAGCGGGGCGGGTTCGTCAACATGCGTCACTCGTCATTCTGAGGGCACGAAGTGCCCGAAGAATCTCCCTCACTCTCGTTGAGATTCTTCGCTGTCGCTCAGAATGACATCAAGGAACAGCGCTCAAAATGACACAGGCGACAGCTGATCGCTCAGAATGACGCGAACAGCAGCCGGTCGCTCAGAATGACATAAGCAACAGTAGGCATGAACTGCGTAACTCCTGCCACTGACTTTACAACCACTACCTTCCGTTTGTACCAAAAAGCGTAACTACACAGAACAGAATTGGTTGCTTAGTAGCGGCGTTTTTCTGCTGAAGTAATTTCCGCATGGTGGCCAGAGACTGCTTCGTCGCAGGGTGTACACTGAGCTTGCCGAAGTGCTTGTACTGAGCTTGCCGAAGTGCTTGTACTGAGCTTGCCGAAGTGCTTGCACTGAGCTTGCCGAAGTGCTTGCACTGAGCTTGCCGAAGTGCCCTGGCAGTGACATTTCGCAGGAGGGCCGTAGTTACCAAGAAGCAATCGTGAGAAGTGGAAGCATCTTTACTATTTGGGAGGGTGAACAGGCCCACAGGTCGTGAGCAACGACTTGAAGCCATCGAAGCCCTGGGTAAACATTGGAGTAAATTGAATGAAAAACGAATTTGTCCTGGCTTTCAATGAGGTGTTGGATGACAAGCAGCTGCCGCGAGAGGTGGTGATGGAGGCGTTGGAAGCTGCCATGATCTCCGCCTACCGCAAGGCCGTCAATGCCTCGAACGCGCAACAAGTGGTAGCCAAGATAGATCCAGAGACCGGCAAAGTTTTGATCTATGCGGAAAAAGAAGTGGTGGAAGAGGTTCAGGACGACCGCACCGAAGTCTCCCTGGAAGAAGCGCGCAAAGTCGATCCTGAAGCGGAAATCGGCAGCATGGTTCTGGTGGAGACCACCCCCAGGAATTTTGGCCGTGTGGCGGCCCAAACGGCCCGTCAGGTCATCCAACAGCGTATCCGCGAGGCCGAACGCGAAGCACAGTTCAAGCATTTCAGCAGTCAGGTAGGCGAAATCGTCAACGGCATCATCCAGGCCATCAATCCAAGCCACATCACCATTGGTCTGGATAAAAAAGCCGAGGGGATTATGCCGCGGAAGGAACAGATCGCGGGTGAGCGATTCCGCGTCCACGATCGTATTCGCGCCCTGCTGTTGGATGTCAAACAAACGCCGCGCGGCCCGCAAATCACGCTGTCGCGCGCCCACCGCGATTTCCTGCGCCGTTTGTTGGAAGACGAAGTGCCCGAGATTTTCCACGGTCTGGTCGAGATTCGTTCTATTGCCCGGGAGCCAGGCCACCGCTCGAAGGTGGCGGTCTCCGCGCTACAACCCGGTATCGATCCGGTTGGGGCCTGTGTGGGCGTGCGCGGGGTGCGTATTCAGGCCATCGTTCGCGAATTGAACGATGAAAAGATCGACGTGATCGAGTGGAATCCCGATCCGGTGGATTACATCGCCAAGGCGCTCAGCCCGGCGCGGGTTGTCGGGGTCTTTCTGGATGAGCATACCAAAAGCACCAAGACCGCTACCGTGGTGGTGCCTGAAGATCAGCTCAGCCTGGCGATTGGACGGGATGGGCAAAACGCCCGCCTGGCCGCCAAGCTCACCGGCTGGCGCATCGACATCAAAAGCCTCCCCGAAGCGGCGGCAGATGCCGTTCACAAGCTCCAAACCGATCCGGCTTACGCGGAAGTGGCGGAACGCGAAGGGGAGATGGTGCCACAAGTCGAGGCCATTCTCACCAAAAAGACGGAGGGGCGGCCGATCACCCCGGAGGAATATCAGGTGCTCAGCCGGTTTGTCAACCGAACGGAGCGCATGGTGATTGAGCAGCGCGAGGCCGAGAAGCAGGCCGAACGCGAACGATTGGAGGCCATCCGGGCATCCATTCCAAAAATCGCTTTCGAGACTCCGCTGGACGAACTGGGGATTTCCGTACGCCACGTCATTTTGTTGAGCGGTGAGGGTTATCCCACTGTTGGCGATTTGCTCTATCAGATGGCGATTGATTCGGACGCTATTCTGGCGATCAACGGCATGGGCCCGAAGGCCATGGCGGACCTCGATGCAGCTATCGAAAAATTCCTGGCCTCCATTGAAGAAGCGGCAGCGGAAGAGGCCGCTGAAGAAGAAATTCCCGAAGCAGCGGCTGAGATGGTCGTTGATGCCGCCGGGGAGACCGAAGAAACCGCTGCTCCGGTTCAAGCAGCCGAAGCAATTTCAGAGGGAACGCTTCAGGAAGCCGTTGCCGGGGAAGCCGGGGAGCCTCCGGCAGAAGACGAAACACAGGCCGAGGCCGAGGAGACCGGCGAGAGCGTTGAAGAAGCCGGAGAACAACCCGCCACAGAGGAAGCCGAAGATGATGCCGGGAGCACAACGCCACAAAAAGACTGGTTTACTCTCGAGAGCGCGCTGGACGTTTCCGTAACCAACGTTGACGAAGGCGAAGAAGAGCAAGAAGGAAAGAAAAAGAAAAAACGCAAGAAGCGATACGTCGAAATGGAATATGACCCCGATCGTGATGTAACGGTTATCAAACGCAAGCGCAAACGCGCCTCCAAAGACGAGTGGCTGGAAGACTGGGACGAAGATTGGGATTACTAAAACCCTTATGCCAACGAAAATGCGCAAGCGGCGGCGCAAACACATTCCCCAACGAACCTGTGTTGGATGCCGCCAGGTGCTTGCAAAACGCGAGTTGATCCGCCTCGTTCGGACGCCGGAAGGCGTATTCGTTGATTTGACGGGAAAACGCCCCGGCCGGGGCGCATATCTGCACAATAAACGTTCGTGCTGGGAACAAGGCTTAAAACGCGGCCTGGCCCGTGCGCTAAAGACGACCCTCTCTCCCGAAGATGTGAAGAGATTGAGAGAATATGCAGATACATTACAGGAAGAAGACGCGGCAGAGTAACGCAAAAGTTGACCTCGCACAATAATTCAAGGAACGCCTCTGGCGACTGAGTTGTTACCGGCGAAAATGAGGAGACGTGTATGAGCGAAAATGGGAAAGATAAGCTGATTAAATTACCCGCCAATATCACAGTTCGTGATCTGGCGAAAACGATTTCGGTCAGCCCCATCGAAATCATCAAAACATTGATGGCCAATGGGGTGATGGCAAATATCAATCAGAATATCGATTTCGATACGGCTGCGATTGTCGCGGCAGAGTTGGGCTATGAAGTGGCTTTGGAAACGCCCGAAGCTGTGGAAGTCACGGATGAAGGCGAAATTCCTCTTTGGAAGAAACTGATTGAACAGGAAGACAAAGCTGCACTTGTCAAACGCCCGCCTGTCATCACCATCCTGGGGCACGTAGACCACGGGAAGACCACTTTGCTAGACGCCATCCGGCATACCAGTGTTGCCGCGAGGGAAGCGGGCGGCATCACCCAACATATCGGCGCGTATCAAGTCCGGCACAATGACCAAGTGCTCACGTTTCTCGACACGCCGGGACACGCGGCGTTTACCGCCATGCGTGCCCGCGGCGCGCAGGGGGCGGACATCGTGGTGTTGGTCGTAGCTGCCGATGACGGGGTCATGCCCCAAACCCGCGAGGCGCTGGCCCACGCCCGGGCCGCGAAAGTGCCTATCATCGTCGCTTTGAACAAAATCGACCGCCCCAACGCCAACCCGGAGCGAGTCAAACAACAGCTCGCGGACGAGGGGTTGGTCCCGGACGAATGGGAGGGGGACACCATCGTTGTGCCGGTTTCGGCCAAAGAAAAAATTGGGCTGGAAGACCTGCTGGAAGCGATCTTGCTGGTGGCAGACGAGATGGAAATTCACGCCAACCCCGCGGGACGGGTGATCGGCAGCGTGATCGAAGCCAGGCGGGAGCGCTCCAGAGGGGTGGTTGCTACCCTGCTGGTTCAGAATGGCACCCTGAAGGTTGGCGACACGGTGTTGGCTGGCACAGCGTATGGCCGCATAAAGGCGATGTTCGACTTTACCGGCAAGCGTGTTCAGAAGGCCATACCTTCCATGCCGGTTTCGGTCATGGGGTTGAATGATGTGCCCGAAGCTGGCGAACTCTTTCAGGTTGTGAGTTCCGAAAAACAGGCCCGTGCCATCGCTGCCGAACGGAAGCAAAAACAGCGCCAGGAAGCACAAACCGCGGCCCGCAACGTTACGCTGGAAAAGCTGTTCGAGCAATTCCAGGCGGGCGAAGTTCGCGAACTCCGCTTAATCATCAAAGCAGACGTGCAGGGTTCTCTGGAACCCATTATCTCCTCTCTGAATGACTTGAATGTGGAGAACATAGGGGTGAACATTCTGCACACCGGCACCGGCAACATCGGCGAAAACGACGTGATGCTGGCGGCTGCCTCGAAGGCAGTGGTGATTGGCTTCAATGTCCAGCCGGACGCGGCGGCCCAACGCCTGGCCGAAGCGGAGGGCGTCTCCATTCGCCTGTACAACATCATCTATCGACTGATCGAAGACGTGGAGAAGGCCCTGAAAGGCATGTTGGAACCGGAGGAAAAGATCACCGTCATCGGCAAGGCGGAAGTGCGGGCCACGTTCAAAATCCCGCGGCTTGGCAAAGTGGCGGGCTGCTATGTCACCGAAGGGGAACTGCGGCGCAACGCAAAGGTGCGCGTCGTGCGCGATGGCGAAGTCATTTTCGACGGAGAGATGGCCTCTCTCAAACACCACACCGAAGACGTGCGCGAGATTCGACAGGGATTCGAATGTGGTGTCGGCGTAAAAGGCTTCGATCAGTTCAAAGTGGGTGATGTAATCGAATGTTACACCACCGAACTCGTACCAGTGGCATAATATGGTTGCAAAAATACGCGCTCAACGCATAGCCGAACGCATTCGGGAGGAGCTTTCCGAGATGCTGCTCAACGAAGTCACCGACCCGCGGCTGGACGGGGTGACTATCACCGATGTGACCGTGGATCGGGAGCTTGCTTACGCGAAAATATACGTTTCCGCCATAGAAGGGTCTTCACGCAAGGATGAGATTCTCTCGGGTTTTGCCCACGCGAGTGGATTCTTGCGCTACCAACTCAGCCAACGAATTGAACTTCGCACATTTCCAAAATTGCGTTTTATCTGGGACCCTACGGCCGAACGCGCTGAAAGAATCGAACAATTGATCGCCTCGTTATCGACATCGCAATCCGATTCTGAGGAAGAAAGCGCTTCGACGGATGTTTGATACGCACATTCCCAGGGTGCAAGAAGCGCTCACGCACGCCAGTCGAATTCTGGTTGTCTCTCACGTGCGGCCAGATGGGGACGCGGTCGGTTCTGTTTTGGGGTTAGGGCTGTCTTTACAAGAGGCCGGGAAAAGCGTTCAGATGGTGTTGAACGATGGGGTCCCGTCTAATTTTGGTTTTCTACCGGGAGCGGAGCAAGTCGTCCGAAAACCGCAAGGCGAAATCGATCTGATCATTGTGGTGGACTGTTCTGACATCCAGCGGGTTGGCGCGGCGCTCGATGGCTATGGCCAACCGGATATCAATATCGACCATCACGTAACCAATCTAAATTTCGCCCGAATCAACCTGGTAGACGCAAAAGCCGTATCCACAACCCAAATTTTGACCGAAATGATACGAAAAATGCAACTACCGCTCACCCAACCGGCTGGAATGGCGTTGTTGACTGGACTGATCACCGACACCCTGGGGTTCCGTACCCGCAACATGACTCCCAAAGCCATACGGTTGGTGGCCGATCTGATGGAGGCGGGCATCGATATGCCCTACCTGTACGAGAAATCTTTGATGTCCAAATCATATGAGGCGATCCGGTATTGGGGCTGCGGCCTTTCGCAACTGCAACGCGACGGGCGTATCGTATGGACTTCTCTAAAACTGGATGATCGCCGGGAGATAGGCTACCCCGGACGGGATGACGCAGACCTGATCAATGTGCTCTCCAAAATAAAGGATTGCGACATCGCTGTGATTTTCGTGGAACAGCCGGACCACAAAATCAAGGTCAGTTGGCGTGCCCGACCCGGCTTTGACACATCCAAAGTAGCTTTGTCCTTCGGTGGGGGTGGACACACTGCCGCTTCAGGAGCAGAGATCGAAGGTTCGTTAGAGGAGGTACAGGAAAATGTTTTGAGGGCAACACGCGCTTTGTTCAATTCTAAGTGACAGTACTTACGCACTTGAAAGGTCACACCCAGACCTCACAGGTCTCAAAGCGCATGGAGATGCCCGAATGCAATCTATTTTGGGTAAAATCTTCCTGCATCGTGTAGTAGTAGACCTGTGAGGTCTCAACTGCGTAAGTACTGTCAGTGAGCATCAAAAATAACTTCCCCCAATATTCATCCACAGAAGGAGAAAATCTTTGTTCACGAGGGAAACCATGGATAAAAATGTAATCAAAAACGTCGTTTCTGGTGTCTTGGTCGTCGACAAACCGGTAGGCTTGACCTCCCACGATGTCGTCCAGATCATCCGCCGGGGGACGGGCATCCGGCGGGCAGGCCACACGGGCACGTTGGACCCACGCGCTTCCGGCGTGTTGGTGGTGCTGATCGGCCCGGCTGTTCGCTTGAGCGAGTACGTTTCGGCCTCCGATAAGCGTTATCAGGCCACCATCCGCCTGGGAAGCTCGACCAACACCTACGATTCCGAAGGATCGATCACGGCTTCCAGCGTCATTGCCGATCTGGACGAAGAAACGTTCGAGGAGATGCTGCAAGAGTTCGTCGGGGAGATCGAGCAGGTTCCGCCCCCCTACTCAGCGGTCAAGGTCAAAGGCAAGAAAGCCTATGAACGCGCTCGCGAAGGGGAGGAAGTGAAACTGGAGCCCCGCAAAATCAACGTCTATAGCCTCGACCTGCTGGAATGGGCACCGCCGGAGGTGGTGATCGACGTGTTCTGCTCCTCGGGCACTTACGTCCGCTCCCTGGCGCACGATCTGGGTGAAAAGCTGGGCGTTGGCGCGCACCTGGTAGGTTTGCGGCGCACCAAGAGTGGCCGCTTCACCCTGCGCGACGCGGTCTCCCTGCGCCGCCTGCGAGAATCGTTCGAGATCGGCGACTGGCACCAGTACCTGATCCCGGCTGCCGAGGCCCTCTCCGACT
>JALUWE010000202.1 GCA_027019845.1 Anaerolineales bacterium
TTCCAGCCCGAACATCAGATCGGCCGCGTCTTTTTGGGTGAAGCTGGGAATGTCCAGCCGCGCCCCCGGCAGGTTGACCCCTTTGTGGGGCAGCAGCGTGCCGCCCAGCACGACCTCGCACAGCACCTCGTCTCCCCGGCGTTCCTTGACCACCAGGTCGAGCTGTCCGTCCGCCAGCAGGATGCGGCTGCCGGGCCGGGCGTAATCCACAAACTCCGGGAAATCGACCGGGATGCGTTCCTGGTCTCCAACGATGGGCGCGGTGGTCAGGATGATCGATTGTCCCTGGGTGAGTTCGACTTTGCCATTGCGCAACTCGCCTATACGAAGTTTGGGGCCTTGCAAGTCTTGCAGGATGGCAATCGGGCGGCCTAGCTGTTGGGAGGCGCGGCGGATGTTTTGGATGGTTTGGGCGTGTTGGGCGTGTGTGCCGTGAGAGAAGTTCAGCCGGGCGACGTCCATTCCGGCCCGGATCAGCTTACACAGCATGGCTTCGTCCTGGCTGGCCGGGCCGATGGTGGCGACGATCTTGGTGCGGCGAGTCATGGGAGCAGGCGCACGAGAATGGCTTTTTGCGCGTGCAGACGGTTTTCGGCCTGAGGGAAGAGCCGCGACGGGGGGCCGTCCGCCACCTCGTCGGTGATCTCTTCCCCGCGATGCGCGGGCAGGCAGTGCATGACGATGACATCTGGCCGCGCCTCGGCGACCAGTTGTGCGTTCACCTGGTAAGGTGGAAAGACCTGCCGCCGCTGTTCGGCCTCTTCCTCTTGCCCCATGCTGGTCCAGGTGTCCGTATAAATCACATGCGCTTCACGGACGGCCTCGTGCGGGTCGCGCAGCAGGCGGATGCTGCCTCCGCTGGCCTGGGCGAATTCATACCCCAGCTTGACGGCTGCTTCGGGCAGGTCGTAGCCGGCGGGGTTGGCGATGGTGAAGTTTGCGCCCAGTTTGGCGGCGATGTGCATCAGGGAAACGGCCACGTTATTGCCGTCTCCTACGTAGGTGATGTTGAGACCCTTGAGCGCGCCAAACTCTTCCAGGATGGTAAGCGCGTCCGCCAGGGCCTGGCAGGGGTGGCTGTAATCGCTCAACCCGTTGATGACCGGCACGCTGGCCCATTTTGCCAGCTCGACCACGTGGGCGTGCTCGAAAACGCGTGCCATGATCACGTCCACATAACCCGAGAGCACCCGGGCCACGTCCGCGATGGATTCGCGTTTGCCCAGGCCGATCTCGAAGGGCGAAAGATACAGCGCATGGCCGCCCAGGTGCTGCATGGCCATCTCGAAGGAGACGCGCGTTCGCAGACTGGGTTTTTGGAACACCATCGCCAGGGCTTTGCCTTTCAGCAGCGGGGGATTTCCCTGGCTTTTGTATTCTTGTTTGAGTTCGAGGGCCAGATCGAGCAGGCCTTGAAGTTCTTGGGGGGAGCAGTCGGCAATGGTCAGGAAGTTGTTCATGGGGGATGGCGTGTTGGGGTATCAGGAATCAGGGATTGGATATTCGAGATGGACGGGGGTAAAGCTTTCGAATGGATTATAAGACTTTCGAGGGGTGGGGGCAAGGTGTAGTGCGCGCCGGATTCACGGCCTCGAACTTTCGGACGACTACCCACATGGTTTATAATCGTCTATAATTGAAATTGTTAACAAATTCCAAAGCCATGCCTGAGAACGCGCTCACTTTTCAACTCAAAGAAACCTGTCGGATCACAAAAGCCCGCTGGTCAGTCTGGCTGAGGCGGAGCCTCGATGAGTGGTTGTTTGGGGCGAGCCATGGTCTGACCAATGGCCGTCGCAAGGTGCTGGAAGCGTTTATCTCCCAACCGGACACCGCGCGATGGCTGGCTGGCGCCTTGCACAGCGGGCGGATGCGCTCGCGCGCCACGGGGAAGAGAGCGAAAAAGTTGGGTGCCGAGCGCATTTATTTGTTCCCCAATTCCGGCAATGGCGCCTTGCTTCTCGTTGGAGCAAACGAACTGGATAAGGCCGGACGTACCCTTTTCAAAATCTTGGGCTTGAACCCAGGCGGAGCAGAATGGCGCACTCCAAACGAGCGGCTCGCGGTGACCTCCGCGGGCGACCGGGACCCGGCCCAGGATTTGAATGCCATCCATCAGGTGGTTCAGAAAATCGCCGGATTGGTGGACGTTTCTACCATTACTCAGACAGCCGCTTCTATCGCCGCCCAGCAGTTTGGCTATGATTTGGTGCTGGTTTTGTTGTTCGATGAGCGGGGCGAAGACATGGTGGCAGAGGGCATTGGGGGGGAAGCAGCGGGCGATGTGGAGAAAGAGATACGATTTCCGGCCTCCGACAAAGCGGTGACGGAAATTTTGCAAAAACGCGCTGGCATCCTGGTTCAGAATACAGGAGCGGGGGCGTGTTTGCCCATTCCGGGGCGGGGACGGGTGTCCCAAATGTGTATCCCCCTCATGGATGGAGAGCGCGCCCTGGGGCTTGTGCTGGCGGATCGCTCCGAAGGAGAGTTCAGCGAAAGAGACTTGCTGGTGCTGGAATCTTTGGCTGGGGTGTTATCTTCTGTGTTGATGAACGCTCTGCGGCACAAACAACTTCAGGAGCGTATCGAAGCCCAAAAGTTGGCCGAGCAGCGGCTGATCCAGTCCGCCAAACTGGCCGCAGTGGGTGAGATGGCCGCGGGCGTAGCGCACGAATTGAATAATCCGCTGACTACCATTGCGGGCTTTACCGAGCTGGTGCTGGATGACCTGCCCAAAGACGCCCCCCAACGGGAGGACTTAGAGCTGGTGTTGCGGGAGGCGCGCCGCGCCAGAGGGGTGGTGCGCAGACTGCTCGACTTTTCCCGCCAGGGAGAGAGCCTGAAAGTGCTCACCGACATCAATGAAATATTAGGGGAGGTGTTGGCGCTGGTGCATCATCTGGCGCGGGCCACGGGAGTGGAAGTGCGCTTTGTGC
>JALUWE010000203.1 GCA_027019845.1 Anaerolineales bacterium
GACCGGCCGGTCGCCCCGACCTCTAATAACCACGCGCCGACCCCCGTCCCCGGTCGTCCGTCCCCCGTCATTCTGAGGGCACGCAGTGCCCGAAGAATCTCCCCCACCATCGCAAGCAAGATTCTTCGTTGTCGCTCAGAATTGACGTTTCATATTTTCGGGTTGTCCAACCGCAGGCCGTGTCCCCGAACGGTGACGATGTAGTTGTGAGTGGGATCGATGGCCGCCAGCCGGTCGCGCAGGCGGCGGATCAAGGCGTCCAGCGCCTGGTTGGAAACTTCCAGGGCTTCTTCTTCCCCCCAAATGCCAATGGTGAGGCTCTTTCGGGAAACCACGCGGCCATCTTGCTCATACAGCAGCTCGAGCAGCCGGAATTGCGCTACAGAAAGCGGCGGGAGCACCTCGGTCTGGCCGATCCACACCTGCCGGGAGCGGCGCTCCAGGCGGAGTTTGTGTTCTCCGGGAGACTTGCGCAAAGACGGAATGGATTCCAGGGGCATAGTGGCGTCCGCACTGACGAATACGAATTCCTGGGCCAAAGCGATCTGGACGACATCCCCATCTTGTAAAACAACCTGGTCTTGAATGCGGTTGCCATTGTGATGTGTGCCGTTTTTACTCCCCAAATCTTTCAAGACCACCCCTGCGGGAGCGATCAGAAAACGGGCGTGGCGGCGAGACACCTGCCGGTCAGGGATCACGATGTCGCAGCTTCCGTCACGGCCTACCAGCAATGAATCGTACAACTTCCACCGCTGTCCGTTGAGCGGGCCGGCTTGGGCGATGATGATGGGGGTCTCCTCTCCGCTGGTCTCCATGTTCCCAACTCCGCGAGTATAATACCATGCAATGCCAGGAAAGTGTAATAGATCACCATGCCACAACCGCTAAAACCGGGAATCGTTCTCAAAGAGCGCTACAAAATACGTAACATCATTGGTCAGGGGGGGATGGGCAGCGTATACCTGGCGGAGGATTTACGCCTGGAGGGCAGGCAGTGTGCCATCAAAGAGGTCTACCACGACCAGATGCTCTCGGATGAGATGCTCCAACAGGCGCGGGAGCAGTTTTTCCGCGAGGCCACGGTGCTGGCGCGGTTGGACCATCCAAACCTGCCCAAAGTTTCGGACTTCTTTTCTGTTGAAGAACGCGATTTCCTGGTCATGGACTTCATTCCGGGCAAAGATTTGCGCACCCTGATGATAGAAGCACGCCGCAGAAACGAATTCCTGCCGGAAAGACAGGTTCTAAGCTGGGCCAGCCAACTGGCGGATGCGCTGATCTATCTGCACGGCCAGGACCCTCCCATCCTGCACCGCGACATCAAACCCGGCAATATGAAAGTGACCCCGAACGGCGTGCTCAAACTGGTGGATTTTGGGCTGGTCAAGCTGATGGCCCCCGACGAGATGACCATCACGGTTTTACAGGGCCGCGGTACCGCGCTGTACACCCCCCTCGAACAATACGGCGGTGATACCGGACACACCGACCCGCGCAGCGACATCTACGCTTTTGGCGCCACCCTGTACCACTTGCTCACCGGCCACCCGCCCCTCGAGGCACGCGAACGCTTTCTCAACCCCCACAACCTGACCCCGCCCCAGGAACTCAACCCCGACATCAGCACCCGCACACAACGCGCCATCCTCTGGGCGATGAATCTACACCCTGCCGACCGCCCTCCCGATATGGAAACCTTTCGAGAAGCCCTGTTGGGGGACTGGAACCCGGCCAACATCCCTGGCCCCAGCCTTCCTTCCCCGACGGTGGAAGACCTGTTTGCCTCCCCTACGGAGACCCGCCTGGTGCTGGTTGCCATCGGTTTGTTGTTGTTGAGCCTGATCGTAACGCTCACCCACTTTTAGTTTTGGCAAAACTGGGGGGATCGGCTTTCGCTTTCGACTTTTCCCGCAGCTGCAAAGCGCGCCACAGCCACCCTGCTCCCCATCCCAACCCGGCCCCCAGCGCGACCACCCATACCAAACCGAACCGCCCGCCGCCGATCAACACGGATTCGCTACCGGGTAAGCTGAGAGACAAATACGTGTAGGTCAACAGGCCGCCAATCCAGGCGCAAAGCCCCCAACGAAGGCTCCAACGGCTGTGTCCCAACGAAGTCCCCACGCGTAAGGCCGCCAGACTGATCGCAATAGTGACCAAAAAGGCAAGCCCCCAATCGATCAGATCGGTTTTGGAGCGCGGTTCTGGCTGGGGAGGAGCGGGAGGGGGTGGGGGCGGTTCGGTCGCGGTGGGCGCGGGGGTGGTGGTTTGCGCCTGGGTGGGGGAGGGGGACGCAGTAGGGCCAACAGTAACCTCCAGACCCGGAATATCCATCTGTAATGGCAGGGACTGGTTGGCGGGTTCACTGATCGCCCGGATCTCCAGCGGGCCCGACCCGTCGATCAAATAGGTGGTGCGTGCAACCCCCTGAACGGTTTCCACGGGCGCGGAAAACGTCGTCTCCCCAGCCAGGTTGAACACAAATTGGACCAGCGTGCCATCGGGGACCGGATTGCCATTGTGATCCACGATGATCCCGGTGCGAATCGGGATGGTGTCTCCAACCTGGAATTCGGGTAAGGGCGGGGGTTGCGGGGTCAATTCCTCTTCGTTCACTTCCTGTTCCGGGACATCCAGCAACACCGGAATCGCCTGATCCGGGTCGGGGGAGGTGGCGGAGATCAAATCGTAGCCGATGCCCGGCACCGAAACCGGAATAGCACCGAAGATGGGAGTGAACTCTTTGAACAGGATGCGCGCCGCGGTGTCGATGAATTGCGGCGATTTGCTGTACAGGCCATAATAGGCGGTGATTTTGGAGATTTCGGTGGCGTCCAGATAGTAAGGCGCGTTGAGCGCGAAGACCACCACGTTTTTATCCCGGATCAGGTCGTCGCGTTCGGAAAGGAAGCCCCTCAAGGCCTGGGAGGCGGGGCGGTCGCCGCGCACGTCCAACATGGTGAAGACCACCCACTGCGCCGAACGCATCCGCACCTCGATGGCGTGGTAGCGTCCCGGGTTGTCCAGCATGGCTTGCAGGTCTTCGAAAGTGAAAGAAAACAGGTTTTGCCGCAGGACTTGGTTGCCGGCTTCCAGCCCGTAAAGACGCAAAACCGCCTGTTGAAACGCATCGAAAGGCAGAACCGGTTGTTCCGGGCACTGGCTACACTGCTGGAATGTGTAGGTATCGCTGACGAACACGATGCGGTCGTTGAGGCCGGGCGCGTCGGGGAGCACACTGTCCAGGTCGGAGAGGGAGGGGCTGATCAGGCTTGCGCCCTGTCGCGCCACGTCGAAGGAAACCTGTTCGGAGTTCCCGATCAGGTCGAGGTCGCTTTCGTCGGGGAGCACGTTTTCCAGGGAAAATGTGTCGTAAATTTTGAACTTGAGGGTCAGGATGCGCAAGACCGATTCGTCCACCCGTTGGGCAAAAGCGACGTCCTCGCGGTATTTTTGGGTGAAAAACTCGAGGATGCTCAAAATGGTGCTGTATGTATCGGGTTCGCTCGAGTCCAAAATCTCGCCCACGAACAGCATATCGCTACCCGCGAGAAACGCATCGCGCGCCACCTGCCAGGCCTTGAAATCCAGACCGGAGGGGTCATAAAACCGGCGAACAGCCCGGCTGCCCAGGTTATCGGTGATGATCACCCCGCCATTCTCGCGCCAGGTGGAAAACGGCGCCAGGCTCATAATGTCGGAAAAGGCCTGTTCGTCGAAGCTGATCGGGCGGGTGGTGGCACGGATGTTGCCCTGGAAACCCTGGTAGCGGATGTGCGAAATCAGCAGTGCGTCCACCGTTTTCTCAGGGGAGGCTGCGTTGCCGGTGACCGCGAAGAAGGGCGCCAGTTCGATCTGTTTGAGTTGCTCCAACGACTTGCGCACAGTGGAGACTTCCTCCTCCGGGGGGCGGTCCGAACCACCGTGCCCGGGGAAATGCTTCCCCACTACCGCTATTTTTCCTTCACTGCCCTGGTGTACCCCCTGAATGTAGGCGCTGCCCATTTGCCCGACCCAAAACGGGTCGCCGCCAAAGGTTCGCACGCCCAGGTCCCCCGCGCTGTCGGGGTTGGGCGACTCCAGCACGTCCAGGGCAGGGCCCAGCAGCAGGTTGAACCCCATGGCCGAGAGTTCCTGGCCCACCACGAAGCCAACGCGTTCGGCCAGAGACGGCTGCCAGGTTGCTCCGATAGCCATCGGGCTGGGGAGTTGGGTCAGCCCGTTGTAGATCTGGTCGTTTGGATACCCGTCGCCGAGTTGCGAGATGCCGATCACAAGCGGGATGAACACCGGGCGGTAGGTTTCCAGGGTGGTGGGGTTGACCAGGTCTTCCAGCGATCCCAACCATTCGTTGCGCTGCAGCTCCAGGATCAGTTGTTGGGTGGCCGCGGGTGTGTTTTCGATGTCGGTGAAATTGTCGTTGGCCGCGGTGAGCACCACGCCCCCAATGTGACGGTTGACGATCAGGTCGTAAATTTGCGAATCCGGACCCGCGTCCGTGCCGGTAAAGGTGACCAGAAAGAGCTGCCCGACTCGTTCTTCGGGCGTCAGGCTTTCGAGCAGGGTTTGGGCGCGCTCTTCAGGGGTGGCGAACTGCGTGGCCGGCGCGGCAATACTCGCCCCCAGCGGGGAGACCACCTGCAACAGGATGAGGAGCAGGGAGACGGTTAATGAAATTCGCGGAAGTCTTCGCACCGTTCAAACACCAACGCCAACGTTCAAAAATATCGCCGGACAAAAAGCGGGCAAGATCAGGGACGCGCATTGACTTTCTCCAACACGCTTTGCGCGAGTAATGGGTCATCCGTGATGATCCCGTCTACCTCCATCGCGATCAAGCGACGGAGATCAGCAGCAGCATTGACAGTGTAAGCCAAAACGCGCTGTCGGTCTTGATGGGTGCGTTCAACAAATTGCGGGGAAATGTCAGAAAAATGGGGGTGAAGCGTGTCGCAGGCGAATCGGCTGGCCGCCAGGCTGCCCAACCAGCAGGCCAGCCCTCCCTTCGGGAACAGCAGGCCGGCAGGCACCTCAGGCGCATACCGCCGGGCGGCTCTCAACGCCAGGGGATTGAAAGACGAAAACAGGACATGCTTCTCCAGATGGTGGCGTTTGACAATAAGGGCGACTTTCTCCGCAAGTGCATCTGAGCGTGTTGTGAGATCTTTCAACTCCACGTTGATGAGGAGCTGCCTGCCGAGGGTCTCGAAAGCTTCCTCCAGCGTTGGAATGCTCTCTCCCTGGAATTGCGGGCCGAAATGACTGCCCGCATCCAGTTCCTGCAGAGCGGCCAGGGTGAGTTGGGAAACCTTTCCCGTGCCGTTTGTGGTGTGGTCCACGGTGGCGTCATGAAGCACGACCACGGAGCCATCGGCAGTTAATCTGGCATCCAATTCTACCCCATCTACACCTTGCCGTATAGATGCCTCAAACGCGGCCAGGGTGTTTTCCGGGGCGTATTTGGAAGCGCCGCGATGCGCAATAATCGCAGGGGAAGGAAGCTCGTAAAGGAGATGGGACAAAGCTAAATGTCGACAAAATACGCAGCCGCAGCCCGGTCGAGAAGCTCTCTGCTCATGGCCGGTTCGATCCCCAGATAAGTGGAAATGTCCAGAATCTGGTCGCAAATATCGCGGGGGTGGGAGGCGCGCAGTTTGCGATTGTGTTTGATGTACCATTCCTGCAACAAATAGGCCATTCCCTGATCGCTGTACGCCACGCCTTTGGCCGCGGCCACGCGCTGGAATATCTCGCGAAAGTCTTGATAATTGGGATCGGTGACTTCGATTTTGTGTCGCAGCCGGCGCAGAAAGGCTTCGTCCACCAGGTCTTTGGGTGGCAGGTTGGTGGAAAAGACCACCAGTACATCGAACGGGACTTCCACCTTCCGGCCTGTGTGCAGGGTGAGGAAATCGATCCGGTTTTCGAGGGGCACGATCCAACGGTTCAACAGGTCGCGCGGGCGCACCAGTTGGCGGCCAAAATCATCGATCAACAACACCCCGCCGTTGGCCTTGACCTGGAAAGGGGCTTCGTAATACTTGTTGACGTCATCGAACACCAGGTCGAGGCCGCTCAAAGTCAGTTCCCCGCCGGTGACGATGAACGGCCGGCGGATGAGTACCCAACGGGGGTCGCGGCGGGTGGCCGAGCGCAGGGTGCCGGTGCCCTTGCTGGTGGTGTGTTCCTCTGGCGCCAACTGGTGGTTGGTGGAGTCGTACATGGTCACCACCTGCCCTTCGATGTAAAGGGAAAAAGGAATGTACATACTGCCGCGCGAGATCATGTTACCAATCGCGCGGGCGATGGAGGTCTTCCCGTTGCCCGGCGGGCCGTACATGAAAATCGATGTGCCGGAATTAACCGCCGGCCCGATCTTCTCCAGGATGCTGTCGCTGAGGACGAGCTGGGAGAGTGCCTGGCGCAAAATACGATCATTGATGATCATCCGCCCCCGGGCTTGTTTGCGCACGGATTCGTTGTAGGCCTGAATGGGTACGGGCGCAGGCCCAGCATACTGGCTGCGTTCCAGGGCCTCGCGCGCCCGGGCGATGCCGGCGCCGGTAATCGCATAGGTGTACGCCCCCTCCCCCAATCCCATTTGGGAGGATTTCACCTCCACCAGTTTATCTTGTTTGAGAGCCGATAAGAGCACATCTGTCACCCCCGGGAAAGGTAATGCCATCTGCTCAGCGATCTGGTAGCCGGTCATGTATCCCTGGAAATAAAGAATTTTGAGCGCAAGGTCTTCCAACCACAGGGGAGATAGCCCGGTGTCTTCAACGCGCGTGATCGGCGGCGGTACAAAGCCACGCTCCTGATGCGTCAACATATCCGTACCCACTCTTGTAGGAGAAGTCATTGTCATTGCCTCCGGTTTGTCGGACGTGTCTGACCGGTCTGACTTGTCGAATTGGTCTGACTTGTCGAATTGGTCTGACTTGTCGAATTGGTCTGACTTGTCGAACTAGTCAGACCAGTCAGACTAATCAGACCAGTCAGACCAGTCAGACTAATCAGACCAGTCAGACCAGTCAGACCAATGAGACCAATACCAACCCGCAATAACAAATTATAGCACGCAGTTCGCGATTTTCCTTGCCCGGAATCTGACCCTTCCGTATAATCAACCCATGAATATCTCCGTTATCATTCCAGTATACAACGAGGTCAATACCATCCGCGAGATCGTCCGCAGGGTGCAGGCCGTCGGGCTGGCCGACGAGATTTTGATCGTGGACGACGGCTCCACCGACGGCACCCGCGAAGTGCTGGCGCAAATGAACGGGCGGGACAACGTGCGGGTGATCCTCAAAGAAAAAAACGAGGGCAAAGGCTCTGCCGTGGTGCTGGGCATCCAGAACGCCAGCGGGGACCTGATCATCATCCAGGACGCGGACCTGGAGTACGACCCGCGCGACTACCCGGCCCTGCTGAAGCCCATCCAGGAGGGCATCGCGGACGTAGTGTACGGCTCGCGCTTTCTGGGCGGCCCCCGCCGGCCGATCCTGTTCTGGAACATGGTGGCCAACAAAATTCTCACCCTGATCACCAACATTCTCTACAACAACATCCTGACCGACATGGAAACCGGCTACAAGGTGTTCAAGCGCGAGGTGGTAGAGGGGATGACCATCCACGCCAAACGGTTCAACTTCGAGCCGGAATTCACCGCCAAACTGCTCAAGCGCAAGGTGCGCATCTTCGAGGTGCCGATCACCTTCAACCCGCGGGACTATTCCGAAGGGAAAAAGATCAAAATGAAGGACGCGTTCGAGGCGGTCTGGACGTTGTGGAAATACCGGTTTGTGGATTGAGGTGCGGGGTGGGGGTGCGATGTGCGATGTGCGGGGTGCGACGTTCATTGGTCAGTGTTCAGTTCCCACGCGTTCCCCCCGTTCCCCCCGTTCCCACGAGTTCCCACGAGTTCCCACGAGTTCCCACGAGTTCCCACGAGTTCCCCTCCAGTGATCCCCAAGGGGTGAGCGATGAATCCAAACCGTCCCACCCCAGTCATTCTGAGGGAGCGCAGCGACCGAAGAATCTCCCCCATCGCAAGCGAGATTCTCCGCTTCCCGTCCCCCGTCTCCGGTCATCCGTCTCGCAGCGACACTCCCCGCAAAGAATTTTCGGAAAGGCTCTAAAGTCATCCCAGATGCCCGCGCGACGCCGTTTCCTCAAAGCCCTGGCGCCCCTCCTGGCCGTGCTGCTGCTGGCTCTGGCCTTCTTCGCGCCCCAACTGGGTCTGGACAACGACCCGGGCTGGGGCCGCGGGCGTTATGCCCTGCTCGCGGCCGGGTTGCTCACCCTGGGCTGGGCGGGGTGGGACGAAGCCGCACCGCGCCTGGCCGCGCTCTTGGGCTGCGTACTGGCCCCGATCGGGCCGCGCCTCCCCGCGCGCGGGGGGAACCTGGCCCGGGTGGGGCACCGGCTTCGAGAGGTGGTCCCCGCCCCGGCAGCGCGTCACCTGCCGCGCCTCGCCCTCAGCCTGGCCGTGGCGCTCATCCCCCTGCTCTACCTGTGGGTGCTCACCGCGGGCGACCTCACCCGCTGGCCGCGCGGCTCGCGCTACTTCTACCTGCTCGGCCAGGCCTTTCGCCACGGCCAGCTATACCTGCTCGAAGAACCCAGCCCGGAGCTGCTCGCCAGCCCCAACCCCTACTTCTACAAAGAGCGCGGCGAGGTGCCGGTCATCTGGGACGCGCTGTTCTATCAGGGCAAATACTACCTGTATTGGGGGCCGGTGCCGGGGCTGATCGTGGCCGCGTTGCAGCCCCTGTTCAGCGAAAAAATCCGCGACCCCGCGCTGCTCTTCCCCTTCGTGCTGGGGACGTTCGGGTTCAACGTGTTGCTGCTGGCCGCGGTGTGGCGGCGGTTCGGGTGGCTGCCGCGCGGCATGTTTTGGGGCGGGCTGCTCGCGCTGGGCCTCAACGCGCCGCTGGTCTGGTTGCTGACGCGGCCCAAGGTGTACGAAGTGGCCATTGCGGGGGGGCAGTTCTTCTTGATTGGCGGGCTGTACTGGGCCTTCACCGGCTTGCGCGGCAGGCGGGCTTCGGTCTGGCGTCTGGGGCTGGCCGCCGCGTTTTGGGCGTTGGCCGCCAACACGCGCCTCAACCTGTCCCTGTCCATCGCGTTTTTGGGGCTGGTGGTGGCCTGGCGCATCTTTCGGCTGCACGCGCGGGAGTGGCGCACGTTGATCGCCACTGGGCTGGCGTTTGGCCTGCCGCTGCTGGCCGGTGCGGCCGCGCTGATGGCCTACAACCAGGCGCGCTTCGGCTCTCCGTTCGACTTCGGCTACCGCTACCTGATCACCGGCCCCACCATCCCAGAAGACCCCTCGCGCACCGCCAGCCTGGACTACGTGGTTCCCAACGTGTACCAGTACCTGCTGCGCCCGCCTGAAGTGCGCCGCGAGTTCCCCTACGTGGTGGTGCCGTGGATCAAAAACGACATGTGGCCGCCCTACATCCGGCTGCCGCGCGATTACTTTTACACCGAGCCGGTCGCCAGCCTGCCGCTGACTGTGCCGGTGATCGGGCTGGCCGGGCTGGCCGCGCTCCGCCTGGGGTGGCTGCACCTGAACGGGTTGGCCCCGCCCCCGGCCCGGGTGCCGCGCGAAGACCGGGGGTTGTTCGCCTGGTTGTGTGCCGCGTTGGGGGGCAGCGCGCTGTTGGCATTCGTGGTGCTGCTGGTCTTCATACAAAACACTTACCGCTATCTGGTGGACCTCAGCCTGACCACGACACTGCTGGCGGTGCTCTTCGTGGCGCACTACCGCGTGCGCGCCCGCGGCTGGCCGCGGCGGCTTTGGGCGGCTGCGTGGGGCCTGGCTGCCCTGCTCACCCCGCTCTTCGGGCTGCTGATCGCCATCACCGGCTACGCCCGCGCTTTCGAGAAGAGCAATCCCGATCTATATTTCCGAATGCTGGATTGGTTCCCCTAAGGAGAGAGCGAACACCGATCACCGCTCTAACGCGGCGGCCATGAGTTGTTCGATGCGCGGGATCATGCCGGCCGGATCGGGGTGCAGGCCTTCGATCAGCAGCGCGCTGTCGTAAATCTGTTCGATGACCGCCGCGCTGAGAGGATCGTCTTCGTCCAGTGCGCCCAGCGCGGCCAGGGTGGGGTGTTTGGGGTTGAGTTCCAGCACTTTTGCGGGGGTCTGGTAATCTTTTTCCATCAGTTTGTACACCCGCTGCATTTCCTGCCCCAGCGTGCCTTCGGGGTCTACCAGGCGGGCGATGGAGCCGTGCAGCCGGTCGGTGGGGCGCACGTCGGTGACGCGTTCGCCAAGCTGTTTTTTGAAACGCGCCACCAGCGCGGCGAACTGCTCGTCGGGCATGGCATCTGCTTCTTTTTCGGCTTTGTCCCCGTCGGGTTGGGGCAGTTCGAGGTCGGGGGCGGCCACGTTTTGCAGCTCGAAGCCCTCGTATTTTTGCAAGCCGAGCAGCATGAAGGAGTCGATGGTTTCGTCGAACAGGATGACCTCGTAGCCGTGGGTGCGGAAGTAATCCAGGTGGGGGCTGCGCACCAGGGAGCGCTGGTCGTCGCCCAGGATGTAGTAGATTTTCTTCTGTCCGGGTTTCATGCGCCCGAGGTAATCGTTGAGCGAGCTCCACTGGTCCGGGAAGCGAGTGGTGCGGAAACGCAGGTAGGGGTAGAGTTTTTCGCGCCCGCCCATGTCGGTGGCGATGCCTTCTTTGACGAAAACGCCGAAATTCTCCCAGAACCGGACGTATTTTTCGGGGTTGTCTTTGTCTTCGGCCAGGGATCGGATCATGTTGTGGACGCGGCCGGTCAGGATGCTCTTGATGCGGCTCATCACCGGGCTGGCCTGCACCATCTCGCGCGAGACGTTCAGGGGGATGTCTTCACTGTCCACCACGCCCTGCACAAAGCGGAAATACTCCGGCAGCAGGTCTTTGTTGTATTCCTGGATGAGCACGTTGCGGGAATACAGTTTGAGGCCGTCTTCTTTGCGCAAGGAGAGAATGCCGCGCTCGTTGCTGGCCGGGATGTAGAGCAGGGCGTAGAGCTGAATGGGCGCGTCGGTGACGATATGGGCGCGTGCCAGTGGCGGCTGGGGGTCGAGGGTGAGGTGTTTGAAGAATTCGTCATACTCCTCGTCCTTGACTGCGCGCACGGGTTGGCGCCACAGCGCGGTCTGGCGGTTGATCTGTTCCTTATCTTCCCCGAGGTAGATGGGGAAGGCCACGTAGTCGGAGTGTTTGCGGATGATCTCGCGCAGGCGCCATTCGTCCGCGAATTCGGCCGCGTCATCTTTGAGCTTGATCTCGATGGTGGTGCCGCGTTCCGGTTTGTCTGCCGGGGTGACGGTGAAGGTCTCGTCCCCTTCGGAGTACCAGCGCGCGGCCTGGGCCTCGGGGCGGTAGGAGCGGGAGGTGACGGTGATGGACTGTGCCACCATGAACGCGGAGTAGAAGCCCACACCGAACTGGCCGATGATGTCGGACAGGTTGGCCGTGTTTTCCTGGGCGGCTTTGATGAACTCGCGCGCGCCGGATTGCGCAATCGTGCCCAGGTTGGTCTCCAGCTCTTCCGCGGTCATGCCGATCCCGGTGTCGGAGATGGTGATGGTCTTGTTATCTTTGTCTGCGGTGATGTGGATGGCGAGTTCGGCTTCGGGGTCGTGTACCTCGCGGTTGGTGAGCATCTCGAAGCGCAGCCGGTTGAGCGCGTCGGAGGCGTTGGAGATCAGTTCGCGCAGAAAGATGTCGCGTTCGGAGTACAGCGAGTGGATCAGAATGTCCAGTAACTGGCGGATTTCGGCTTTGAATGCAATGGGTTGAGCGGTTTCAGGGGCAGCCTGGCTCATCTTTTGTTCCTCCTTCGTGCGTCATGGTTTTCATGCAATTTGCACGGCCTGGCGGTCATTTTTCAGCCAGTCTACCATACGAGTGTAAGAATGACGTAAGCGCGGGGAGGGGGGAATAGTTCAGTGTTCAGTGTTCAGTATTCAGTGTACAGTGTACAGTGTTCAGTGTGCAGTGCCTTCGGTAGTCTTATTGGTCTTATTGGTCTGAGTGGTCGTAGTTGTCTTATTGGTCTCAGCGTCCCCCAGCTCCCCCGGTTCCCTCATCCCTCTGTTCCCCCAGTGTTCCCAGTGGTCCCAGTGGTCAGGATGCAATTACCCAATTACCCATCCTTCGACTACGAGCGAACGGAGTTCATACGAACTCTATTCGCCTTCCGCTCAGGATGTAATTACCCAATTACCCAATTACCCAACCCCCATCCTTCGACTACAGGCTCACTCGCCCCCCTGCAAGGCTTTTAGATCAGGATGCGCCCGGTGAGTAACAGGCAAACGAAGCTCAGCATACAACTGAGCAACAACAACATGAACGAGAGGAAAAAACGCTGGAAGGGGCTTAATCCCAGCAGGTTGCCGCCCCCGCCTATCCTCCTGGGGCGCGGATCGTCGTCGAAGTCGTCGAAATCATCGAAGTCATCGTCGAAGATCAATTCGTCGTCATCGTCAAAGGGCGTTGCGGCGCCCGCCTGTTCGCGTAAGTCATCTATTGACATGGTTATCTCCGATTCGAGGCATGATCCTGATTATAGTTTAGTGATTTTTGGCCGCCTGTCAACTGCCGGGGCGTAAACGCAATTCCCCGGACGAAAACACGCGCTCCTTTCCGCCGGGCAACCCGATCCGCAAATGCCCCGCCGCGGTAAGGCCGAGCAGCACCCCCGCGACGGCCTGGCTGCCCGCGGTGAATACCCGTACCTGCTGGCCGCGGAACGCCAGACGTTCTTCCCAGGCGCGCACAAACGCTGCGCTGCCCAAACGCCCCCGCCAGCCTATGAAAGCCGCCAACACGCCTCGCAGCAATTGCAGCCGGTCCACCTTGCCGCGAACGTGAGCAGCAACGCAGGTGGCCGGAAAATCGAGCAGACCGGCTGGGGGCACCGCAGCGGGAAAGACGTTGATGCCAATGCCCACCAGCAGGGCTTGCAGACGGTCACCCAACCAATGTGCTTCTGCCAACACACCGCACACCTTGCGACGCTCGACCAGCACGTCGTTCGGCCATTTGATCTCGGCGCGCAGGCCGTACTCGTGAGCGAGCGCATCGCAGACCGCCAACGCG